>NZ_JAOQBX010000002.1:126023-168036 GCF_044902225.1 Lactobacillus sp. 23-2
CCCAAGCAGCAAACGGTGGCAAGAGACAGACGGCTGGCAGCTATGAAACCCAAGCGGTAAACGGTGGCGAGAGCCAGATGGTTGGCAGCTATGAAACCCAAGCAGCAAACGGTGGCGAGAGCCAGACGGCTGGCAGCTATGAAACCCAAGCGGTAAACGGCGCTGAAACAGCTGAGCGGCCAGTCTATTCCACTGACACGATGACGGCCACCAGAAATGCCGGACAATCGCGAACCGTCCACTCAGACGTTGACGCTCACGGCCTCTACTTAAGTCAGAAGCGGGAGCTGATGGAAATCGCGATTGATGGCCCGCAAGTAGGCAACCTTACTTTTGAGAATTTGCATCTGGAAATCGCGGAAGGCGCTCTGGCCGTGGTCTTTGGGACCGACTTCTCAACCATCAGCACCTTCTCCCAAGTCATCAGCAACTGCATCGCTGGCCGCGGCGATCCAGGTTGCACGATCAGCATCTACCGCAGCGGAAAGCCGGCCAAAGCCTGGATCGCGCAAACCAGCTATGGAACCTTAAACCGGAATACCAGCTCTGTCATTGATCCCGAACTCCTGAAGCTCCTGCGGCTAACCAATCTCAAAGACAAAAGCTACTTTGACATGACGCCGCTTGAACAGGTGCTTTTGGCCATTGCCCGGACTCTGACGACCGAGCTGCCGATCTTCCTTTATATCGACTGCTATGACTTGGGAATTGACAAGCTGAGCGTCGATATGAAGACCGAACTGTTCCAGATTCTGGAAGACGTGGCTCACAAGCTCAACCTCACCATCTTAGTTATCAATTATGGGGTGCCAAACTCCAAAAGCATCGATTTCTTTGACCAAGTCATGGTCTTGCGCCACCAGCAGCAGATTATCAAGCGCGGTCTGTTTGGTCACAAGAAGATCCCAGTGTCCACGGTCGACCTGGCCTTCTCCGGGACACCGAAGTCCGTTGCTGCCGATGCCGGCATCAGCAATTTTGAAGACATCATGAGCCTGATCTGATTTCAAGGGAACCGAAAAACGACACGAAACAGCAAGAAGGGAGCAAATAAAGAACAACAATGGAAACAATGGAGACGATGCCTTTTCACAGCCAGCCTGCGCCCGCCAGCCTGGTTGTCCTGGAAGCTGGCCAGGCACGAGAATATTCCTTAACCAGCAAGTACGTCTGGGATCTGGGCCGGCAGACGCCGGATTCCAAACCAGACATCTCCTTAACGTCCCACTTGGCCAGTCGCAAGCACGGGAAAATCACCTGTCTCAAGGATCAGTGGTTCTACCAGGACCTTGGCAGCCTGAATGGGACCTACCACAACGGGGAAAAGGTTGCCGCCAAGCAGGCCGTTTTCCTGCAAAACGGTGACGTCCTGCGGATTGACACCGCTAATCTTGCCCACCCTGACCGGCGGGGCGTCTGGATCCTGTTTACGACTGACGCCCTGGGACAAAAGTGGCAGCCCTTCTACTTCACCCGCAAGGTCACGGTCTTTGGCCGCGACCCAAGTCAGTGCGACTTCGTCCTTGAGCGCCCTTACGTCTCAGCCAGGCACATGACCATTACCCAGGAAGGCAGCGATTATTACATTGCCGACTGCGGCTCAACGGCCGGCACCAAGGTCAACGGCCGCTACCTGCATGGCAAGCGCAAGCTTCAAGAGAAAGACTTTATCACCCTGTGCGACTGCAAGCTGGTCTTCACCAACGGTCAGCTTCTTTACAATCTGCCCAAAATCAAAAGTCCAGCCAGCCAAGCAGCTGACAAGCACGCTCAATATCTCGCGGGCAGGCAAAAGCAGCTCTGCGTCAACATCAAGGCAAAGTACGCCGGGCCAAAGCAGCTGCTCAAAGACATCCGCTTTGACGTGGAAGCTGGGGCTTTGGTCGCGATTCTGGGAACGTCAGGAGCCGGCAAGACCACCCTGCTCACGGCCATCAATGGAATGAACGTGGCCGGCGTGGACGGCAGCATCACCTATCAAGGAGAGGAGCTGCTGAACAGCCGGACCGGCGCGGACTTGATCCGGCAGAAATTCGGCTACGTGCCCCAGCAGAACATCGGCGAGGACCGGCAGGTCCTGACGGTTGAATACTATCTGTCCTTCAGCGTCAAAGCAAAATTGCCGCACAGGTCTCACAAGGAGTACCAGCAAAGAGTCAACCAGACCCTGCAGATGCTGGACCTGACTGCCTGCCGGAAGAAGCAGATCCGCCAGTGCTCTGGCGGCGAGCAGCGCCGGGTCATGATCGGAACCGAGCTGGTGGCCGACAAGGAAGTCCTCTTCCTGGATGAGCCGGACGCCGGCCTGGATCCGGGGATGAAAGATTCCCTCTTCAAAAATCTGCAGCGCCTGGCCCATGACCACGGCAAGACCATTTTGGCCATCGTCCACGACGTTGAAAAGATCGACTGCTTTGACAAAGTCGTCTTCCTGCAAAAGCGCGGCGGCGTAGGCCGCCTGGCCTACCTGGGCACGCCTGAGGCCGTCGCGGATGAAGCTGGCGTGGGCCTTGAAAACTTCAGCCGGATCTACCAGAACCTGGAACAAGAAAAATAGACTTTTTTGGAGAAAAATGGAAACAATCTAAAATGCTGAATCAACTTAATCTTTACACCCATATGTGGTTCGGCCGCAAAAAGACCGTACTGCTGTCCCTGCTCTTTCCCGTAGCGACGATGGCCGTCGTGGTCTGGATCGCCGGTAAGAACATGTTCGTCAACTTTGAGGATACCAAGTCGGCCAGCTTCATCATCGTCTGTGCCGCCATCTGGTGCGGCCTGTTCAACTCGATCCAAACCATCGTCTCCGACCGCCACGACACGGTTCTGGACCTGCGCAGCACCAACGCCTTTTGCTACGCCGGCGCCAGAGCTATCCTGCAAACTGGCCTGGTTTTGGTCCAAAGTCTGATCATTACCCTGAGCTACACCCTGGTCAAGCTCAATTACGGTCACGACCTGCCTAAAAGCGGGATCATCTTCGGGTCCGTCTGGTTCGAATTCTTCGTCAGCATCTTTTTGATCATGTGGTCCTCTGACATGATGGGTCTCATGGTCTCAGGACTGGTGAAGGACAAGTCCGCGGCCAACACCCTGGCTCCTTACATCCTGATTTTCGAGCTGATCTTCTCAGGCCTGTTCTTCGACATGAGTGGCCTGGCTGACAAGTTTTCCTACTTGATGATCAGCAGGTGGGGGATGCAGGCCGTAGGGAGCACTTCCCGCCTTAACAGCCTGGAAAGCAAGCTCCAGCTGGAACATTCCCACCTCTTGCCAGAAGTAATCAAGCTGGTCAAGCACAAGCCGGAAGCCGCCTATAAGTCTACTGCCGCCCACTTGCAGCAGACTTGGCTGATCCTCTTTGCCTTTGGCCTGGCCTTCTTCTTAGTCACCCTGCTCCTGGTCAGCCGCATCAAGAAAGCCGCCAAGGCTTAAGCAGCAAAAAATAATCCAAACAACCCAAGCAAAACAAACAAAAGAGCTAGAATCCGCATGGATTCTAGCTCTTTTTTCGGCTTAATCGCTGGTCTTCAGCTGGCTCACGTAGTCGTCAACTTCGCCGCGCTGGTCATTGTTCCGGTAACAATTGTGCTTGAGACGGGCCACCGACACGGTTTTAAGCGGGTCCGACTTGCCCTTTTCGCGCCATAAGTAGGTCACCTGCTGGCCCTGTACCCGGTAGAGCAGGCCGGTTTGCCGGTCTTTGGCCAATAAGGCGTTGTAGCCCAGCAACGGCTTGCCGGCAATCTTCTCGGAGCGGACAAGCTCATAGTAGATTGGCTGGCCCTGCTTCAAGCTCCCTTTAAGCCAGTTTGCCGACTTTTTCTGCAGGAGGGCAACCATTACCCCCAGCGTCTCCGTTGGCACGTCTGACGTGTTGTTAGACCGGTTCTGGGCCATGATCCTGGCCTTTTCCTGGCCGCTGCTTTCCTTGGCCGAAGCCGGCAGCTTGACTGGATCGTCAGTGAGCAGGTCAACCGTCTTTTGAGCCTGCTGCTTCTGGCCAACAGCTTTAAAGGCATAGCGCCCCTCAATCAGCGGCTCGCCGTATTTTTGGGCCTTCTTGTCCATCGTCTTGCTGTTGAAGCCATTAATGAACAGGCTGTACGGAGCGAAGCTGGTCTGAAAGACTGGGTCATGGGTCTTTACAGTCAACTGATAGCGCGGAAAGATGAAAAAATACTTCCCTTCCTGCTTCAAGGAAACCAGATCCTGGGGATCCGGCTGGTAGCCAGCCTGACGCAGCTCCAGGTTCAATTCGCCTAGCTGCTTTTGATAGTGCTGGTAGTAGACCTGCAGGGGCCGGACGGTACTGGGAATGACGTCAAACTCCGGGTCATCGCAGTGAATATATGGCGACAGGTCTTTTTGCGGATCGCGCAAGGCCAAGACCATCCGCGTGACCTGCTGGTCCCGGCTGTAGTAGAAGCAGCCCCAGCCCAAGGATCCGCCAAGCAGCAAGACCAGCAAAAACAGGCAGACAAGCAGCTTCTTCAACCGCTTATTGTGAATTCCCGCGGCCGCCTGGGCCTCATGATCCAGCCGGGCGCCGCATTTGGTGCAGTAAGCGTAGGCTGGATCATTGGCCTTGCCGCATTTCGTACAATAAACGCGTTTCATAGGCTATTTGGAAATCGTGGAGCCGTGGCCCATACTAATGATTTTATAGTCATCATTAAGCGTCGCGCCCACGTATTGATCAACGACATTGGTTGTCGGCTTGTTAGTCCAAACGACGTGGTGGGTAACGCGCAGGTCACATACGATATTGTCGCCCTTTTTGTGAGCTTTGCTGATGGTGACGGTCTCCCCATAAGAACTGATATTATCAGCGTTATCCCAGGAATCATGCATCCGCTTGATGCTCTGGTAGGAGCTGTTGCCTTCGCCTCCAACATAGTAGTCCGCGGCATCGTCATCGCCATTGCCCCAAGCGCCGTCAACGGCCTCCTGAAGATCATCTTGGTCGATGCGATTGGACTCATCCGCGTCATCTGACTCGCTGTCTGCATCGTCATTTGAGTCAGCATCTTCGTCGCGGTCATCATTGCTGTCTTCTGAGGATGAAGCTGAGCTTGCGTCCGCGTCAGCATCGTCATCGTTCCATTCCGGCTTCAAGACCCAGCTGCCGTTGACGGCCACGATTTCGTCATCATTGCTGCGGGCTTTTTTAGGATCCCGGCTGATGATTCTGCCGAAATCGCTGATCGTTTCCGATCTGCTGCCATCCGTCTTCTTGACGTAGAGACTCATGTTCTTGGTCAAAAGGTAGTTGATAAAAGTCTTGTTCCCGTCGCCGTCCAAAGTCCCGACCTTCTCGCCATTGATGTAGATGCTGCCGTTTGGCGCGTCAGGCGCGGACACTTGGAAGCTGGCCGTATGGATGGACAAGTCGATGGCCGCGTCAGAAAAGACGTTGACGCTGGCACTGCTGGTGCCCACCGAGGATGAGATGACGAACGCGTGCGTGCCGGCGATCACTGGCGCCAGCCGTTGAACATATTGCTTGCCGCTGGTCTTGACGGTTCCAGTGCTGCGGCCGTCAACCGTGATCTTCGCGTCGGCATGGTTGGTTACAACCGTTGGCTTGTAGGTCGCAACCTGCAGCTTGTATCTTGGAAGGAACAAGAGCCAGTGGCCGGACTTTTGCAGGCTGACCGCGTCCTTGCCGGCTTGTTCGCCGCTTTCGCTCTTCCACTTGCTTGCCAGCTCGTTGGCCACGCTTGGGTGGTCATGGTAGTACTTCTGCAAGGGCTCAACGCTATCCTTGGTGACCTGGAAGCTGGCCGTCTTGGTAAAGACGTCCTTGGACAGGTCCTTGGTTGGCTCCTGCATCTTGACCACGATCCGGTCAATCTGCTTGTCCTTGCTGTAATAGAAGCTGCCCCAGCCGTAAAAGGCAGCGAGCAGGACCACCAGCAGCGCCAACGCCAAGACCAGCTTGTTCTGCTTTTTGGGCATGGCACGGCTGCTGGTCATTTGGGCGACCGGCTTGGGCTTTTGCTGGGTCAGCGGCGAGCCGCAGTTCTTGCAGAACTTGGCCCCAGCCTTGTTCATGCTTCCGCACTTTGGACACTTCATTTTTCTTTCCTCCCTGATTTCTTACTTGTGATACGGACTGCCGGTGTTGATCATGAAGGCCCGGTAGATCTGCTCAATCAAGACCAGCCGCATCAATTGGTGGGGCATGGTCAGCTTGCCAAAGCTGAGCAGGTCGTCAGCCCGCTGGTTGACGGCCTTGCTGGTGCCCAGGCTGCCCCCGATGACAAACGTGATGTCTGAATGCCCATAGGTGCCCAGGTCCTTGATTTCCTTGGCAAATTCCTCGCTTGGCCGCTCTTTCCCTTTGATGGCCAGCACGTAGACGTATTCCTTGTCCTTGATCTTGCTCAGAATCCGCTCGCCTTCCTTGTCCTTGACCTCTTCCATTTGAGCCGGACTCAGGCTCTCAGGTGCCTTTTCATCTGGCACCTGCACGATCTGCACCTTGGCAAAGCGGCTCAGGCGCTTTTGATATTCAGCGATTCCGTCTTTAAAATATTTTTCTTTCAGCTTTCCAACGCAAACAATCTTAATATTCATAATGCTTCTATTTTACCACGGAAAAAGTTCTCCCCACAATCAACAGTTAATCAACCGCCCTTGTCCACACCTGTGGAAAGACTTGTCCTACATTTAGTGGAACAAACACAGATTCCCGCAAGCCATTGACTAATTAAAAAAATTTTGCAAAAAGCGTGTAACCATTCCACATTTCTCTTGTGGATGGGGATTTTTCACAAACAATCGCCAATTTTCCCCGATCTTAAGCCATGAACACCTGTTTTAACATAGAATAAGCGCGTGAAACTTACACACAATTCACAGCTTATCCACAGAAAATCACCCCAATTAGCCCCCACTTTTTGCACAATCCACAGTCTTTTCCACAGAAATGGGGAAAAGTCTCCTTTTAATCTTGTCCTTGACAGAATTCAAAGACGAACTTTGTTTTTATATTCCAGGCGTATCGTTAACAAAAGAGCGAGCAAAAAGCTTAATCTGCTTCTTGCTCGCTCTAAATGTTTATTTATCGCCATCTATTTGGCTATTTCTAGCTATTTGCTACTTGCTGGCTTCCAAGGCAACCGTGATCGTGATGGTCTTGCTGCCGCGCTGAACCGTCAGGCTTACCTTGTCGCCAACCTTGTGGTTGTACAAGATGTTGTGCAGGGTTGCCACGTCGTTGACTGTCTTGCCGTCGGCCTTCAAGATGACGTCGCCCTTCTTCATGCCGGCCTTGTCCGCGGCGCCGCCCTTGGTTACCTTAGCAACGTAAAGACCCTTCTTCAGGCTGGATGAGATGCCCATCTGCTTCTTGTAGTAGCTGTTGAGCTCATCTAAGGCGGCCACCATCACGCCCAGCTGCGGCCGGGTAATCTTCCCGTTCTTGACCAGCTGGTTGACGATGGTCACGACTTCATTTGAAGGAATGGCAAAGCCCATGCCTTCAACTGAGTCGCCGCTGGTGGAGCTGGACAGCTTCATTGAGTTGATCCCAATGACCTGACCGTCTGAGTTGACCAACGGACCACCAGAGTTGCCGGAGTTGATGGCCGCGTCTGTTTGGATGACCGTCATCTGGTTGCCGTTGTAGGTCAAAGTCCGGCTAGGCGAGGAAACGATCCCTTGAGTTACCGTAGAGGCGTACTCAGACCCTTCTGGTGAGCCAACGGCGATTACCGTCTGGCCTGACTGCAAAGCGCTGGAGTCGCCAAATGAGGCCGTTTGGGTAACGTACTTGGAGTCGATTGACAAAACGGCCAAGTCACTGGTGGCGTCCTTGCCGACTACCGTCGCGGCGATCGTCTTGCCTGAAGCCAAGATCACCTTGACCTTAGCCGCGCCTGAAATGACGTGGTTGTTGGTCACGATGTAGCCCTTGCCGCTGGCCGTGGTGTAGATAACGCCAGAGCCTTCAGAATACAAGGTCAGGGACTTCTTTGAAGAGCTTGAGGATGATGAGTCGCTGTCATCCCCGTAGCCGAACATGCTGTACAGGTCGGAATTGCTGGATGAGCTTGACGTATATTTGTAGTTCAAGACGGAAACGACCGCGTTTTGCACCTTCTTATAGGCCGCGGTCATCGTGCCGCTGCTGGTCGTCGACTTGTTGACGCTGGTCGTGCCCTTGCTTGAGCTGGTCACGCTGCCGGTTTCGCCGGTGTTTGAGCTGGTGGATGATGAGGTCGTCGCCGACGAGCCAGCGCTTGAATTATTATTGGCCACGTTGGCCGCGTTCAAGCCAGCATAGGAAACCCCGCCGCCGAGCAGGCCGGCCACGACCCCAATAATCGCTGCCTTGGCCAGCAAGCCGTTGTCTTTCTTGTTCTTTTGTTTTCTCTGTTCTTCAGTCATTTTTATCACTCCTTATTGATGTCTCCATCATAGCCAAAGTTTTTGAAATAAATATGAACAAATAGTATACAAAGTTTTAAACGTTTGCTACTTTTTCGCTAACTACAGATCAAACACGCGGGTCGGGTGAACCGGCTCCGTGTCAATCAGCTGCAGGTCGCTGGAGACATCCGCGTCCCGCTCCTGGAGGATCTTTTCCGCCGTGTCCCGGGCCAGGAAGTCGATGTTGTTCTGCTGGCTGCGGTGGGCCAAAAAGACATGCTTGGTCCGGCTGGTGATCACGTCAGCCAGGGCCTGCCCGGCTTGGTCATTGGATAAATGGCCCACGTCAGAAGCCACCCGCTGCTTAAGGCTCCACGGGTAGGGACCGTCGCGCAGCATCAGGCTGTCATAGTTGAATTCGAGCAAGTAGGCATCAGCATCGCGGATCACGTCTTCAGTCTTCTCTGAAACATAGCCCGTGTCTGTCAAAAAGGCCATCCGCTTGCCGCCGCTGGTGAAGACGTAGTACTGGGGCTGCGCGGCATCATGACTGGTAGCAAAGGCAGTCACGTCCAAGTCGCCAAAGGTCTTGGTCTGGCCCGGCTCAATGACGTTGATCTGCTCTTCCGGCAGCTTGCCGATCTTGCTGGTGTCCATCAGGTATCTCCAGGTGCCCGTGTTGGAAAAAGCCGCCAAATTGGGGTAGCGGCGCATCAAAACGCCCATTCCTCCGCTGTGGTCGGTATGGTCATGGCTCAAAAAGACCATGTCGATATCCATAATGTCGACGCCCACCTTGGCTAAGAGCTCCTTGGTTTTCTTGCCGGACAAGCCGGCGTCCATCAGGATCTTGTGCTGTCCGGTCATCAGCAGGCTGCAATTGCCGGCTGAGCCACTGGATAATACTGCGAACTTCACTAAGCTTCTTCCTTCCTTTTTCTGCGTAAATCAGTCGCCTTATATTCTAAGGCATTTTTGGCGTGCCTTCTGCCTTTTTGCCTAATCGTCAACCGCGGTCGTCTGCAAAAGCTGCCCGTTGAAGGCGTTGACCCGCTTGACGGTCGTGCTCTTGCTTGACTTGTTTTCGATCCAGACCATCCAGGTTGGAACAAAAATCACGCTCCCACGGACCTTGGTCAGTCTGGTATAGCCCAGCTTGACCTGCATGACCTTGGAGTTGTCAGACAATTCCCGGTTGGTGTACAGGTTGCTGACGGCCCGCCAAGGGCTGATCGTGGACTGGAGCTCCCGGACGCTGGTCAGGTCGCTCAGGTAGGTCTCATAGTAGCCCGTGATCTTCTTGTTCTTGACCGTAATGACCAATTGGCCCAGGTTGGAGTAAAGATTGCCATATTGGCTGTGCTGCACGTAGACGTAGCTGGAATTGCTGGACAGATAGCTGGCATAGGTGAATTCCTTGCCGTGAGGCACGTAGTTTTTGTCATTCTTGAACTGCTCAAGGCTCATCCGTTCCAAAGAGATCGGCTTTTTCAGGGTTCCGTACAGGGTCTTGTCATTTTGGGCGTAATCAACCTGTACGTCGCTGCTGATCTTGCCAGCAGCTTCCTTCAAGTCGGTCTTTTCTCTTGAAGCCAGGTAGTAGCCGGAATCAGCCTTACGGGAGAGCTTTGGCACCGTAATGTTGTCTGAGCGCATCTCCTCGCGCAGGTTATTGCTGCTGGTTACGGAACTGGTGGAAGAGCTCAAGGAGATTGGCGGCCGCCACAGCTCGATAATCAGGTATATGTCAACCAGGCAGAACAGGATCAAAAACAGCCATTCAATTTTCCGGTGGTCCATCTATTTTCCCCCTTCCGCGGAACTGCTGGAGCTGGCAGATGAGCTGCTGGAGCTGGATGCTGCTGCCCCAGTGTCAGGCTTTTGCTCGTATTCGCTGCTGGTGCTTGCTGATGCCGATGATGACGACGATGATGCCGTCTTAGCCGCTTCTGAAGACGAAGAGCTGGCAGATGAGCTATCAGCCGCTGATTCAGCCGAAGAGTCGTCGCTGCTTGCGTAGCTGTAGCTGCTTGACGGCGTTTCATTATCCTGCGGCGCGTCACCGTTTACGCGGGCATCGCGCCAGCCGCTTAGCGTGTTCCACTCGCCGGCAACCTTGATATAGTAGGTTGGCACCAAGGTTACCAGATCATCGCGCTTCTTGTCCTGGACGACTTTATAGCCGATGACGATCTTGCGGATCTCGCTTTCCTTGATCCCGATCTGGTCCAGCTCCTTGAGCAAGTCCGCCGTCTTTGGCAGAGTCGTCTCCCGTCCATCATACGGGATCGGGATCTGCAGGTTCATGCTGTTGAAGCCAACGCTGACCAAATCTTTTTCACAGGTCACGCTGGTCTGGACCTGGTTGCCGTTGACGAAGACTGGGTAGCCTTCAATGTAGTTGACGTACTTGACCAGCTGGCCGTCAGCCTCAAAGAAGCGCAGATCCTGCTCTGACAAGCCTAGCCGCTTGACATAGGAGGCACTTTCCAGCAATTGCCGGCTAAAGCTCATCCTCCCCATCTTCCGGTAGACCCGGTAGACGTACTGGTGGTCATTCTGCTTGCCGCTCAGCGGCACCTGCAGGCGCAGGGAGTAGCCTGAGCTGTAGGTCGTGACGCCCTGCTTGGAGACGCTCTTGCGGTAGTCGCTGCCCAAAAGCTTGGCCGCGAAATAGGTCCGGGAAGAATAATTGATTAAATAGCTGTATTCCTTGATCTTCAGCGGCTTGGCGTAAAATGGCACGTAAAGGTTGGTCAAATGCAGGAAGCTGACTTTTTCCTTTTCTTTAGCCGCGGTCACATACTTTACCAGCTGGGCAAAATTCCCCTTCTTGATCTTGGTCCGGTAGATTTTGTTACCCTGGTCGTTGGCAAAGTAGAGATAACGGTAGCTAGACTTCACGGGGACAAAGACCCGGTTGAAGTTCCGGCTGGCGTTCTTCTTGGTTGAACCGACCAAAACGGCAAAATTGACCTGATCCGGGTAGGCAAAGTTCAGGTAGTGCTGGTTGTTCAGCAGCTTGCGGTAAGCAGCTGCGTCCGTGCTGACTTTTTCAATCGTTCCCAGTTCGGCATCCTCCACGTTCTGGACAAACTTCAAGGAAAGGTTGCGCTTGGGGTCATGGACCTGGTAGCGCTCGCCTTTAACATAGACGTAGACCTGACTTGGCGCGTAAAAGCCCCGCATGCTGCGGTAACGGGTCTTGACCGCCGGCGAATCCTGCGCGGCGGTTTCGTCGCTGATCTTGCTGAAGCGCTCATCACTGGTCATGACCATGACCCAAAGGATGACGGACGCGACAATGACAACCGTCGTAACCAGGTGCAGGAGAAAGTCGCCAAATTTAAACTTGAATTTAAACTTCATCCCATTCATCCTCCTCATCCATTGGCTCATAAGGCAGGGAAATGTAGAAGGTTGAACCGTGCCCTTCGCGGCTGTCAGCCCAAATCCGCCCGCCGTGGGCCGTGACGATCTCTTTGGCAATGGCCAGGCCAAGACCAGTCCCGCCTTGGGCCCGGGACCGGGCCTTGTCCGCTCTGTAGAAGCGGTCGAAAATCTTGCCCAGGTCCTTGCGTGGAATCCCCAAGCCCTGGTCGCTGATGCTCAACAGGACCCAGTTCTGGTTCTGCTTTAATCTGACCGTAATCGTCCCGCCATCTGGTGAATACTTGATGGCGTTGTTCATGATGTTGTCGATCACCCGCATCATCTGGTCAGTATCGATTTCAATCCACAAGGCCTGGTTGCCGAGCTCACGCTTGATCTCGTATTTCTTTTCGTTGGTCTTTGGATCCTTCTTGTCGTGTTCCACGATCATGTCAAAGCGGTTGAGCAGGTGGGAGACAAAGTCGGTAAAGTTGACCCATTCCAGGTCCGGCTTGGTAGTCCCCCGGTCCATTCTGGACAGGACCAGAAGGTCGTTGACCATTCGGATCATTCTTTCCGTTTCCTCCTGCGTGACCTGCAGGAACTTCGGGGCAATCTCCGGATCCTTCCAGGCCCCTTCGCTCAAAGCCTCGATGTAGGCCCGGACGCTGGTCAGCGGCGTCCGCAGCTCGTGAGAGACATTGGAGACGAACTGCCGCTGCTCATCTTCGTTCTTGATCTGCTCAGTCACGTCATGCAGGACGCAGACGGCTCCGGAAACGAAGCCCGTCACCCGCTTGATCAGAGTAAAGCTGGCATGCAGGATCATTTCATCTGGCGTCCCCTTGTTGACCGTGACCTGCATGTCGCTTTGGCTGGAGATCAGGTCCTGGCTGGTGTAGTCATCGCCCAGGCCCAGGACCTGGGAAATCGGCTTGTTGATGGCCTCATCGGCTGACAGGTTCAAAAAGTCCTGGGCCATCTGGTTGATGATCGAGACGTTCCCATGCCGATCGGTCGCGATCACCCCATCAGTCATGTGGGACAGAACCGAGTCCAGGCGCCGTCTTTCTGATTCAGACTGCTCCTGGGACCGCTCGATTCTGGCCGACAGGGTGTTGAAGGCGCTGCCCAGCTGGCCAAGTTCGTCGTTTGAGTAGATCTTGACCTGAGTTGAGTAGTCCCCGTTGGCCACCTGCATGGCCTGCTGGCGCAATTCCGCGATTGGCTGGGTAATTGCCCGGGAAATAAAGAGCGAGGCCACGGCCGCCACCAGAACGGCCAAAAGCGTGGCCGTCAGGAACATCAAAGAGATGTTGCGCAGGTTGGCAAAGACGGTGGCCATGCTGGCCCGGACATATACGGCCCCAACGATATTGGTTCCGCTGGTCAGCGGGACGATCTGGACCATATAGTTGCCCTTTTTGCTGTTGATCACCATGGTTTTGGGCTGGCCGACATTGATGACTTCCCGCACGTCGCTGTTGCTGGACAGCTGGCCCACCCGGTCCTTGTCGTTTAAATTGGACACGGCCCGGATGACGTTCTTGTTGTCGATGACCTGGATCTCGCTGATGGCATCATTGTTGTAGTCAGTGATGATCTGATTCATCTTGCGGTCGGCCGTCTTGCCGTTTTTGACCAATTGGTTGGTCAGCTGGTCGGTCACGATCGTCTGCAGCTGAATCGTCGTCTGGAAGTTCTCAATGCTGGTCTGTTCCATCTGCCGCGTGAAATAGGCCCCGATGATTTCGATCGTGGCCAGGAGCAGCAGCATGAAGATCAACGTGATCTTCATCTGGATTGAACTAAAAATGCGTTTGAGTCTGATCCTAATTTTCTTCATAATTCCTATACATAAAGAAAGCCACCGGTTCCAGTGGCTTCAAGATTATTCTTCTGTCTGCGACTTGACGAAGTAGCC
Source organism: Lactobacillus sp. 23-2 (assembly GCF_044902225.1). Taxonomy (NCBI): domain Bacteria; kingdom Bacillati; phylum Bacillota; class Bacilli; order Lactobacillales; family Lactobacillaceae; genus Lactobacillus; species Lactobacillus sp. 23-2. The sequence goes on from NZ_JAOQBX010000002.1 coordinate 139,699, forward strand.
CACGCCCCGGCGGGTAACCAGGATCTTTGGTCTGACTGGGTTGTCTTCGATCTTTTCGCGCAGGCGGTGGACCGTCACGTCGACCGTCCGCACGTCCCCAAAGTAGTCATAGCCCCAGACCGTCTGCAGGAGGTGCTCCCGGGTCATGACTTGGTCCATGTGCTGGGCCAGATAATAGAGCAGCTCGAACTCCCGGTGGGTCAATTCAATCTTCTCCCCGTTCTTTTCAACGATGTAGGCATCCGGCTTGATGACCAGGTTGCCGATGGTGATATCGTTGTTCTGCTTCTCTTGTTCTTGCTTTTGGCTGACTTCAACCGCCTTCTTGACGATGTCGCGCCGGCGCAGGTTGGCCTTGACGCGGGCTACTAGTTCCCGGTTGGAGAAAGGCTTGGTAACGTAGTCATCCGCCCCCATTTCCAGGCCAAGGACCTTGTCGATTTCCCCGCCCTTGGCGGTAACCATGATAATCGGCATGTCGTGGGTCTGCCGGACCTCGCGGGCCACTTCCAGCCCGTCTTTCTTGGGGAGCATTAAGTCTAAAATCATTAAGTCAGGATTGTATTCGTCGACCTTCTTGACGGCTTCTTCACCGTCATAGGCAGTTTCAACGTCAAAACCCTCTTTGTTCAAGTTAAACTTGATAATATCTGAAATTGGTTTTTCGTCATCAACGACGAGGATCTTTTTAGGCATCGCGTACCTCCTTCACCTTGATTATTATACTTGATTTACGGCCATTTTAAAAAATATTACAATTACTGTAAAAATTAACGTTGATTTTATCTGGATTTATGGCATAATAGAAACTGTTGATAAGCACATGGGTCGTTAGCTCAGCTGGCAGAGCACCGGACTCTTAATCCGGGTGTCCAGGGTTCGATCCCCTGACGACCCATCGCCTAAAGCACTGCGCAAGCAGTGCTTTTTTTATTTCTTCTGCCTGCCTTGGCCAGAAGAAATAAGATCAGGCTAAAATAACGGCTAAGCAGCCAACGGGAGGAAGAAATTGGCCAAGAAGCAGATCTACTACACGAGCATCACTGAGGACGTCATCGACTCCGCCAACCAGGACCTGGAGCTGGCAGACGATTACCGGGTCTTCCGGCCAGGATGGGCCTTTAAGGTTTGGAACGCGGTCGCGCGGACTTTAGCCGCCGGCTTTGCCTGGATCTACTGCCGGGGGATTTTGGGCATCCGGGTCTACGGCAAGGAAAAGCTGGCCCCTTTTAAAAAGCAAAACCAAGGCTACTTTATTTTTGGCAACCACACCCAGATGCTGGGCGACCCCTTCAATCCCCTGACCATCGTCAACCCTTACCGCTTCTACACTCTGGCGGCCCAGTCCAACTGGGGCATCCCCATCCTGGGCAAGTTCGTCATTCCAGTCGCCGGCCTGCCCGTCGGCAAGACGGTCAAACAGTCCATCCGCCTCTTAAAGGACGTCAAGACTGCCTTTCAAAACAAGCACGCGGCCATCATCATCTACCCCGAAGCCCATCTTTGGCCCTACTATACCAAGATCCGCCCCTTCCCGGCCACCAGCCTGAACTTTCCGGTTTCCTTGAAGGCCCCCAGCTTTACCATGACCACGACCTACCAAAAGCCCGCCATTGGCCGCCGGCCCAAGATCCGCGTCTACATCGACGGTCCATTTTTCCCGGACCAGTCCTTGGGCAAGAAAGCCGCGCAGGAGCAGCTGCATGCTGAAATCTACCAGGCCATGTGCCAGCGGGCCAAGCTGAGCGACTATGCTTATTGGAATTATGTTAAAATCAATAGTGAACACGAGCACAAGTAACATTGCCTACGAAGAGGAGGGATTAGCATGAATATTATGTTTTGCGGCGACCACAATGCTGAGCGCGGAGTCTTGATCGCGGTCCTGTCCCTGCTGAAAGCGGAGCAGGGCAAGGAGCTCCACGTCTATATCCTGACCATGCGGGCCAAGTCAAAGGCCAAGCACTACCGGCCTTTTTCCAAGCACGCGGCAGCCTTGATCCGGTCCCTTTTGACCGCGGCCAATCCAAATAGCAGCCTAGACTTGATCGACTGCACGCTCAACTTCATCCAGGAGCCGCCGACGGCCAACATGGGGACCCGCTTTACCCCTTATGCCATGCTGCGGCTATACGCGGACCAACTGGAGGCAATTCCTGACCGCGTCCTCTACCTGGACGATGACGTCATCATCCGCCGGCCGCTCGACGACTTTTACCAGCAAGACCTGACTGGTACCGAACTGGTAGGGGTTCTGGACTACTTTGGCCGCTTCTTCTTCCACAACCAAAAGAAGGCCTTTGACTACATCAACTCTGGCGTTCTGCTCCTGAACATGCCGGAAATCAAGCGGACCCGCCTCTTTGCCCGCGTCCGCCGGCTGATGGAATTCAAGAAGATGTTCCTGCCAGACCAAACCGCCATCAACAAGCTGGCCAAGGAGAAGCGCTTTGCCCCGCGGCGCTACAATGAGCAGTACCGCCTGCAGGAGGACACGGTGATCCAGCACTTCACGACCACCTTCCGCTTCTTCCCCTACTTCCGCACCCAAACCGTCAAGCCTTGGGACGTGGACCGGGTCCACAGCGTCTTGGGCCTGCACGAGTATGACGACATCTTGAACCAGTTCCTGGAACTGGAGCCGCAGCTGTAAGCAAGCCAGTTTAAGCTTCCTCGACAGAGGAGGCTTTTTGTTTTTTCCAAAAAATCAGATAGATAGTATAATGTATTTATCCGTAAAACGAATTTAGTGAGTTATAAAAAACAAAAAGTTATGCAATTAAATATTGCTAGATTAGGAGCCTCAACGTGACTATTCCAGTATTTTACTCAATCAGCGACGACTTCACGCCCTACGCGGCAGTATCCTTGAATTCCCTGGTCAAATTCAGTGACCCAGCCAAGGACTACACGGTCGTCTTCCTGCACCAGGGCCTCTCTGCCGACCACCGCGCCGCTCTGGGTGCCTATAGCCGCAGCAATGTCCATATCGAGTTCCATGAAATGAGCGAAGACCAGCTGGCCCCAATCCAGGACCGGAAGGAAAACTTCCTGCGGGCCGATTTCTTCACCCTGTCCATCTTCTACCGCCTGTTCATTCCAGACCTCTTCCCGCAATACGACAAGCTGGTCTACATTGACAGCGACACGGTCTTGAACGCCGACATTGCCGGCTTGTACGAGCAGGACCTGGACGGCAAGCTGATCGGGGCCTGCCGTGACGGCTCAATTCAATACGTCAAGCCGCTGCAGGTCTACATCAAAGACGTGCTGGGCCTGCCAAACGACAGCTACATCAACTCCGGCATGCTGGTCATGGACGCCAAGCAGCTGCGGGAAAAGAAATTCCTGGACAAGTTCTTCTACCTTTTGGGCAAATACCACTTCAATTCCATTGCCCCGGACCAGGACTACATCAATGAAATCTGCTCAGGCCAGATCCAGTACCTGGACCCAAGATGGGACGCCATGCCAAATGACGTTGACCCGGAAATGGCTGACCCTTGCATGATTCACTACAATCTTTTCTACAAGCCATGGCACTTCGAGCATACCAAGTATGAGCGCTACTTCTGGGACAGCGCCAAGGAAACCGTCTTTTATGACGAGCTGAAGCAGGAACTGGCCGCTTTCAGCGATGAAGACCGGCAAAAAGAAGTGGCCAAAATGGACGTCATGGTGGGCCGGGTCAAGGAAATGCTGAATGACCCCAACAATTGGTTACACGTGAAACAATCAGAAACAGTTACCCTTTAGGCTGAAAGCCGCAAATAAGCAAAGACAGAAAGGAACAGGCAAGATATGATCATTGGCGACAACCGCCTGGCCGTCATTCAAAACATCAAGAAGAACGCCAACGAGCGCGACTTTACGGCCAAAGCTGAAATCGGCGACCCGGAAATGACTGCCCAAGAGCAATTGCAGCTGGTTCAGGGCTTCTGGCAAGACCGCGATAAGCTTTCATCCAAGCTCAACGGCCTGCTGGGCCGGGGCATCATCAACGCGGTCACCAAGACCGTTTTAGCCTCAACCAAGGTTGAAGGCATCGATAAGCTCAAGGGCATGCCTAAGGGCGGGGCCGTCATCACGGCCAACCACTTCAACCAGATCGACGCGCTGGCAGTCAACCGCGTGGCCAATCAAGCCCACAAAAAGATGGAGATCGTGATTGAAGACACCAACCTGAAGCTGCCGGGATTTTTTGGCTACATTATGACCAACATGGGGTCCATTCCCCTGGTGCAGAGTCCCAACTACTTAGGCCGGGACTTCGTCCACCATCTCAGCCACGCTTTCAACCGCAACCACTGGGTCCTGATCTTCCCTGAGCAGGAAATGTGGTGGAACTACCGCAAGCCGCGCAAGCCCCAGCGCGGGGCCTACTATTTCGCGGCCAAGTGCAACGTGCCGGTGATCGCGACCTTTATCGAGATCCAGGAGCTGCCAAAGCTGGAAAAAAAGGATCCAAACTTCTACCAGACCCGCTACGTCGTCCACGTGCTTGGCGTCATCTATCCTGACCCAACCAAGAGCGTCAATGCCAACGCCACGGAAATGATGGAAAAGGACTATGCCCTCAAAGTAGCCTGCTATGAAAAGGTCTACGGCAAGAAGCTCGACTACGACTTCACCGACTGGGACATTGCCGGCTGGCGCGGGGAAGTCGTTAACAAATAAGGCAGCAAGAAAATCAGCATACCAAAATGAGTCTGGGAAAAAACTCTAACGAATATAAAAGGCTTCTAGAAGTAAAAAACTTCTGGAAGCCTTTTTTCCTACATTCGCTTGCCCGTAAAATCATTGATAAACTTGACTTAATGACATTGAGTTTTTCCTAGACTCATTTTTTGCTGTTTTTCGTGCTTAATCCAGGTCTTCGCCGTTAGACGCGATGACCTTCTTGTACCATTCGAAGGAGTCCTTCTTCATCCGCTTCAAAGTCCCCTTGCCCTCATCGTCACGGTCAACGTAGATGAAGCCGTAGCGCTTGGACATCTGGCCCGTACCGGCGGAAACTTCGTCGATGCAGCCCCAGGTCGTGTAGGCCCGGACATCAACGCCGTTCGCGATCGCCTTGTCCATGGCTTCGATGTGCTGACGGAGGTAGTCGATCCGGTATTCATCGTGGATCTTGCCGTCTTCGATCTTGTCCTTGGCACCCAAGCCGTTTTCAACGACCATCATTGGCAGTTCGTACCGGTCGTACATCATTTCCAGGAAGTACTGCAGGCCGGTTGGGTCAGTTGCCCAGCCCCATTCGGAGTATTTCAGGTAAGGGTTGCGGACGCCGGCCGCGAAGTTGCCGCCAACCTTGTCATCCGCGTCGTGGGTCGTGACCACGTTGGACATGTAGTAAGAGAAGGTGTACATGTCCACCTTGCCCGCCAGCAGGTCCTGCTTGTCCTGGTCAGTGATGTCCAGGTGGACGTCATGTTCAGCCCACAGGCGCTTAGCGTAGGTTGGGTACTTGCCCTTGCACTGCACGTCTGAGCAGTAGAAGATGTCTTGTTCCCAAGTGTGCCGGTTCAAAAGGATGTCCTTCGGGTCTGGAGTATACGGGTAGTCGACGATGCCGCAGATCATGTTCCCGATTTGGAAGTCAGGATTGATTTCATGACCGATCTTGACCGCGCGGGCGCTGGCCACGAATTGGTAGTGCAGCTTTTGGTAAGCGTGGCGGAACTGCTCGTCAGTGCCATTGCCGCCAAAAGCGTTCAGCATTAAGAGGCTGGAGTTGATTTCATTGAAAGTCAGCCAGTACTTGACCAGGTCCTTGTATTCCTTGAACAAGGCCGTCGCGTAACGGACGTAAAGATCGATCATCTTGCGGTCTGACCAGTCATGGTACTTCACTGAAAGATGCAGCGGGTCATCGTAGTGGGAGATGGTGACCATTGGCTCAATGCCGTACTTGTGCAGCTCCTCAAAGACGCTGCGGTAGAAGTCCAGGCCAGCGCGGCTTGGCTCTTCTTCTTCGCCGGTTGGGAAGATTCTGGACCAGGAGATGGACATTCTGAAGACCTTGAAGCCCATTTCAGCAAATAACTTGATGTCTTCCTTGTAGTGGTGGTAGAAGTCGATCGCGATTTGGTTAGGGTAGTAGCGGTCTGGCAGAACGGCTGGAGTTGACCCTTCCGGGAAGTCGGTCGCGCCTGGCATTGAAACGAATTCGCCTGGCTTGCCGTCCTTGTCGATGTAGGTCACCATTCTTGGGTGATCCAAGCCGCCTTCGGTCGTTACGTCGCTGATTGAGAGGCCTCGGTCAGCCTCGTCATAGCCGCCTTCGATCTGGTTGGCCGCGGTTGCCCCGCCCCACAAAAAGTCTTTGCTAAAATGTGCCATAGATTTTCTCCTTTATCTGAATAACGTTTCTTCGATTTGCTTTTCTTCTTTCTCGCGCCTTTTATTATAGCGCTTTCATCCAGACGCTTTTATTAAAAAATGCTTTATTTTGTCAAAAAGTCAGATTTTTTACCTTGGCCAAAGAACAAAAAAGCCAAGGGCCCTATCCAATGGTCCATGACTTTCGCTGCAAAAATTCTATCAACGAATCCTTGCTTACATTACAAACTAAAACTTACTTGGCATACTTTTCAGCTACCTTGGATCCCAGCCAAACGGCGGCAAATGATGCGATGTAGGAGACCACAAAGCATGGGAACCAAGCCTTCTTGCAGCCATCCAGGTAGACGCTCACGCGGGCTGCCTTTGGAATAGCTTCATTGTAGAAGATGCTTGCCGCCGTACAAATGAAGGTGTTGGCTGAATTCAAGACGACAGATGGAATGATGCCTTGAACCAGCTTGAAAGCCAGACTGCCCTCTTTCAGGTGGAACAAGCCCGCGAACCAGTCACCCCACGCGTTGTAAGGGATGAACAGACTGCAGACGAACACGATCAAACTGATTTCCGCGGTCAGTTCAAACAGGTTGACCCAGTTGAATGGCAGATGGTTCAAAAAGATGATGAAGCAGGCCATGACCACGCCCATGAACATGGACAAAACCGTGGTCAAAATGGTGCCAAAGTGGCTCTTGTAAAACATGATTTTTCCCCTAGCTAATTTTCCCTATATTTCCTTTTTTATCAAAAATTAGTGCTGGGAGGCACCGCTGGCCGCGTCAACGGCTGGGTGTTCAGCGTTGGCCGTGTCAGCCGCGATCCGGCCGAAGGTGAAGATGTCAGCCAGTGAGTTGCCGCCCAAACGGTTGCCGGCATGCAAGCCGCCGGCGTTTTCACCAGCACTGTACAAACCAGAGATCACGTGCCCTTCCTTGTCCAAGACATGTGCCTTGGTGTCAATTACCAGACCGCCCATCGTGTGGTGGATGGCTGGCTTGCGTGGAGTAGCGTAGAACGGTGCCTTTTCGCACTTGAAGTGGAAGGCGCTCTTGTGGAATTCAGGGTCGTTGCCGGCATCAACATATGAGTTGTACTTCTTGATGGTGTCGGTCAAGACTTCTGGGTCCATGCCAACTTGCTTTGCCAAGCCGGCAAGCGTGTCGTCGCGGAACAGAGTCCCGGCTTCAACTTGGGCATCGATTGATTCTTGCGTGGTGTTGTAGGCAGTAGCCTTGATGTTGTCGTCAGCGATCAGGTAGAACAAACCGCCGTTGGCAATTGCAGCCTTGGCCAAAGTGTCGCGTTCAGCGAATTCGTTGACGAAACGCTTGCCCTTTTGGTTGACCATGATGAAGTTTTCAGGTGGCGTCTGCAGGCCAGTGAACAATTCACCAGTTACTGGGTCTGAAACAGGCATCAATTGGATGAAGCCCATGCCAGTCACGGCAGCGCCAGCTTCTTCACCCAAGGCAATCCCGTCGCCAGTGATGGCTGGAGAATTGGTCGTCGCGATGTCGTCGTCGATGTGTTCCCAGTAAGTGTTGTACTTCTGCACCATCTTGGTGTTGGCGCCAAAGCCGCCGGCCGTAAGGATGACGCTCTTAGCGTGAACGGTTACCTTGGAGCCGTCAGTCTTCTCAGCGATTACGCCAGTAACCTTGCCGTCTTCAACGATCAGGTGCTTTGCCCGGGTTTCAGTCAAAACGGTTGCCCCATGTACCTTAACCCAGTCGCCAAGGATGTGAATGTAGGCAAAACCCATTGGCTCAACTGGCTTGTGGCCTCTGCGCCACAGAGCCCCAACCGGCATGGTCACGTCATTGCGGTCGAACTTGACGCCCAGGTCAGTCAACCACTTGACTGAGTCCAGAACGTTGTTGACCAAAGTCGTTACCAATTCGTACTTGCCGTGAATTTCGTTGCCGTTCAAGTCAACCCGCTTGCCGCCCAGATAAGTTTGGATTTCGTGCAGCAAAACTGAGTCAAAGAGGCAGTCTTCACCTGATTCCAGGTAAGCCTTGATTTGGTCGCGCAGCTTTTCAAAGTCGGCAACGTATTCTGGGTCGATTTCGCTGGTTGGGGTTTCAGCCAGTTCCTTCAGGGTTTCCTTTTCCCCTGGCAGAGCCTTGAAGCCCTTTTGCCAGTCAGGTTCAGCCGCGTTCATTGGACCGCCGGCACGGGCAGTGTTGCCGCCCAGTTGTGGGAACTTTTCAAGGATAACAACTTTCTTATCGTGTTGGATTGACCGGGTAGCGGCTGCCAGACCAGCACCGCCGGCACCGATGACAACCACGTCAGTGTCGTATTCTTCGTCCTTAGCGGCTGCTGAAGCAGGCTTAGCGCGCTGCTTCCATTCTTCTGCATTCCCGCCGGCTTCGGTGATCGCTTCCGCAACCCCGTCGATAACCCCCTTGGAAGAGATTGAGGCGCCGGAAACAGCATCAACGTTCAAAGTTTGGCCGTCAACGATGGCCTTTGGCAGACGCTTGAAGACTTCGTCCGCGATCCCGCTGGTTTCGCCAGCTGAGTCAACCGTGATGTCAGCTACCTTGTCGTCTTTGATAGTAACTTCCATTGGCATGAATGATGAGCCGTGGCCCTTGGCCTTAACCTTGTAAATACCTGATTTCATTGACATGTTGATGTCTCCTTCTTTGCTTATACGCTCTTAATGTTATCGCTTTCTTTTTACATGCTAATTGTACTAGACCGGCTATTTTTTGCAAAAGACTTTTACTATTATCACGCGATAACATTTATGTTATTGTTAAGAGCACAGTGAAAAAATAAGGAGAAAAAATCATGAACGATCCTGACACCATGCTCAACTACCTGGAAACCCTGCTCAAGGCCAGCAACTTCACCAAAGCCGCGGAGTCCCTGTACATTTCCCAGCCCTACCTGACCCAGCTGATCAAGCGGGTGGAAAAGAAGCTGGGCACGACGATCATCAACCGGGACAAGGTGCCCTTCACGCTGACTGAATCCGGACAGATCTACTACCAGTATTTAGAAAACATTTCCGCCCAGCGCCACCACCTAAGAAATGAGCTGGAGCGTTTTGCCAGCGGCGGGCAGGAAGTCATCCGCATCGCGATCTTGGAAAGCTTAGGCACCTTCCTTTTGCCGAAGATCCTGCCAGCTTTTCTGGAAAAGCATCCCCAGGTCAAAATCCAGATCTCTGAAGGCTTCCCGCATGCCAGCGAGGAGCGCCTGCTTAACGAGCAAGTCGACTGCTACATGGGACAGACGCCGGAAACCTTGGCCCAAGGACTTGATGCCCGGATCAACGGCGGCGAGGTCTACTACATCGTCATCCCGCAAAATTCCAAGTACTACATTAAGGATCAGTTTATTTTGGAGCCAGGCAGCTATGACTTGAAGGAATTGCTGATGCAGCCATTCGTGCTGAGCAATGGGGAGTCGGCCATCCGCCACCAGGTCAACGGGCTCTTCCAGCACTTCCGCGTCGTGCCTGAGGTGCGGATGTCGTCCAACAGCATCATCACGGCAACCAACCTGGCCGTCAACGGGGTTGGCTTCACGGTTTCTTCAGCCAGCATCCTGAAACGGCTCCAGCACCTGCCGATCAACCTGTATCCTTTAGACCCCCGCCAATTGCGAATTACCTACTTTATCGCGACCAAGCACGGGGTCAAGATCACCCCAGCCCTGCAGGACTTGATCACCGCCTTCCAAAAAGCCGAGCTGCAGGAGGAAATTCGGTAAGCTTTTAACCGACAATCGCAAAAATTTTAGCAATTTTCCAAAAAATTTTCGGCATTTTTTTCGTATTAGTAAGTGAAGGGACTTTCTTCTCTTCTAGAAACGGAGAAACCATGCCGAAACGAAATCTACATGCCAGGCGCGGCCAAAGAGCCAAGTCTGGTTATTCAACTTACCAAAGAGGCCGCACTCATGGCAGCAACGATATGGCCCAAAAGACTTTGCTAGGCAAAAATGAAATTTTTGCCGACGTGCTGAACGGGTTCATTTTTAAGGGAAAGCAGGTCATCAAGGCGGAAATGCTGCAGGACACGAATACGACCAGCATCTACAAGGCTGATGGCAAGATCCACAGCCAGGATCGCGATGTTGCCAAACTGTTGACGATTGGGTCCCAAAAAGTCGTAATCCTGCTCGTTGGCATTGAAAACCAGACCCGGCCGGACAAGAACATGGCCGCGCGGGTAATGAGCTACGATGCCGCGGCTTACCGCTACCAGCTTACCAAAAGCAAAGAACTCTATCCCGTGCTCACAGTGGTGGTATACTACGGGAAAGAAGCCTGGAACTACAGCCGGAGCTTGCGGGAAAACATCAATATGCAAGTTTTGCCTAAAGAAATGCGGCCACTGATCAGTGACTACGAAATCAAGGCTTTTTTCAGAATCAGCGACCTGTCTAAGCAGGAAATCAACAACCGGTTCAAGAGCGCTTTTTTCTACGTCGCGGAATATTTCGTGCAAACCAATGCTGGTGAAGAATATCATCCAAGCGCTAAAGATGTAACGGTTGAGGATCTGCAGCTGGTCTTGGACATGATGAATGCCATGTCCGGAAGTCAAGTTTTTGAAGAAGCAGCTAACATGCTGAACGAACGCAAAGAAGATGAGGTGACCAACATGACCAAAGTACTTAACCCTTACACCCAAGTCAGAGTCGACCGGGCAATCAAAGAAACGACTGAAAGAGTCACTAGGGAAGTTTCAAAAGAAACCACCAAAAAGGTGACTACGCACAATCTTATCAGCCTGATTAAATCTGCGAGCCTGACTCCCGACAGGGCGATGGATCTACTGGGCATCCCCGAAGCCGAACGGCCACTTTACCGGAAGCTGTTGCACAAGTCATTAAGCTAAAACATTGACTTTGGGCAAGGTCTTAGGACGCTCATCTAATTTAGATGAGCTTTTTTGTATTTGGGCAATCGATGTGGGAAAAACGCGGCAGTTGAGCACTTTTCGGAAACCAGCTTTCAAAAAATCAGCGCAGTTGGGTACTTTTGGGCTTCAGCAGCTCTCTGCCGTGATTTGAGATACATAAAAAGGCTTCCAGAAGTTTTTTACTTCTAGAAGCCTTTTTATTCGTTAGCGTTTTTCCCAGACTCTTTTTTCTAAAAAAAATATTCTTTCAAATAGCCGGCAAAATATTCGCGCGTAGTGGTCTGGGACAGGTTCATGTTTTCTTCCTCTCATGTGCCAGATGATACTTTTCTAAGAAAAGATTAAAGAACATTTGTTACTAAATGTCGAGCTGGGCGTGCAAGTTATTTATTGCGCAAAGGCCCGTCTGCAAAGGCTTTCTCCGCTCGTGACAAAAGCATCAAACTTGCGAAGCAGATTAAACTATTCTATTATTTCCATCATTAGAGATTAACATTTGAACGATACGGACCCACATGGAGGACCACCATGAATATTAGACACCTGCGCTTTTTTGTAGAACTGGCCAAGACTGAGCACATGGCCAAGGCGGCTGAGACCCTGGGCATCTCCCAGCCTTCCCTTTCCTACGCCATCAGCAGCATTGAAAACGAGCTGGGCGTGCCTTTATTTGAAAAAGAAGGCCGGAATATCCGCCTGACCAATTACGGAAAGATTTACCTTAAGTACGTCAAATCCAGCTTAGACGAGCTGGACCGGGGCGGAGAGTTTATTTCTGAGCTCTTGGACGTCAACCGCGGCCACATCCGGATCGGCTTTACCTTCACCATGGGCCAGGACCTGATTCCCGAACTGATCTCCCAATTCCGCAAGGAAGACTCCTCAGCCGGCATTACTTTTGACTACAGCCAAGACACCACCGAAGAATTGGTCAAGCGGTTGCTTAACGACGATCTGGACCTGGTAATTTCATCAATGCCAACCACCCCAGGCGAGATAGAAAAAATCTCCGCGGCCCACCTGGTTGACCAGGAAATGTTCGCGGCCGTGCCAAACTCCCATCCCCTGGCGCAAAAGTCTGCCGTCTCCCTGGCTGACCTGGCCAAGTACCCGATGATCTACTACTCAAAGCAAAGCGGCCTGCGCCAGCGCCTGGATGACATGTTCCAGTCCGCGGGCGTGACGCCGCAGATCGCCATGGAAGCCGTTGAAGACCATACCATTATTGGCTTCGTCCATTGGGGCTTCGGCGTCGCGGTTATTCCCCACCTGCCGCAGCTTGATCCAAGGGTGGTCACCGTCTTGCCAATCAAAGACGAGGTCAACACCCACCCAATCTACGTCCTCAAGAAGGTTGACCACTTCCTGACGCCAGCCGTCACCAAGTTTGAGCAATTCGTTTCATCTTACTGCCACAAGCATTACATCAGTGAAGACAAGATGGTCTGACAAAAAATACCCAACGCGAAGGCGTTGGGTATTTTTATGGGCAATAGTTCTAGTGAACTCTATCACATGCGATAGAAAATGCTAAAAACTTACTTTTGTGAAATTATCACTTACATTATTTTGGCGCGGTTTCGGGATCACCGCACCGATTCTCGTGCTTCCCTTTTAGAACTGCACTCATTTAAGTGTATACCTGTTAAGCGCTTTCGCAAGGGAAAAGTGAGCATTATTTTAATAGGCTCTGTCTATCAACCAGCGCCAAAGCGCGCCACTATGCCTTTTTCACCACTTGCTGCAGCCAAATTTCATTTGTGAAAAATTTTAACGAACTTAAATTTGTAAAAAAACTGCCCCTAGAACTTCTTCAGCCCCTCATCAACGAGGATCGTCCTGGCCACCAGGGTTGTCATGGCCTTGATCCCGTCTTCAGTCGGGTGGATGCCGTCAGCGAACCACTCATCATGGTCCATGGACGCGTTCTTCCAGTCAATCATGTGGACGTTCTTGTACTTCTTGGCAGCTTCCGCGATCAGCTCGTTGTTGCTTTCCTCCCAGTCACGGTCGACATTGTTGTTGATCCAGTAGATTTCCCGGCCCTTGAGCTCCTTGACGGTTTGGGTGATGGTCGACTTTTCCAGGTAGCCGTTGGTTCCCAGGCCAATCAAGACCAGCTTCTTGCTGGCTGGCAGCCCCGCAGCCAAGCCAGGCAAGGCCGAGGCCTGGCGGGATTCCTGCGCGTCGATCGAAATCTTTGGAAATAGCTGCTGATAGGCTGGCGCGCAGCCCTTCATCACTGAGTCTCCAAAAGCGGCCACGTCCAGCTTGTCCAGCTGCTTCTGGTCACTGGTGCTGATCTTTCCCTTATAGATGTAGATCCGTGCCTTCTGGGCCGCTAATTTCCGCTTCTTGGCCGCTTTTTGGGCCGCCGTCTCCCTTGGCCTTTGCTGGCTGCTGACGTTTTTTTGCTGGCAGCCGGTCAGCAGCAGTGCTGCCAGCAGGACGGTTCCTTGCCAAAATCTTTTCATTTTTTCTTTCCTCCGAAATGCCGTTTCCTCTAATTTTACCATGCTGGCCAACTGATTTACTATTTTTTGACCAAGCCAGCAGCTGATCGCAACCTTTAATTAATTGGTCCGTTCCACTTTAAAAACTTTTACCCACTAGATGAAAAAAGCGTTTGCAACTCGACTCGCTTTTAAATTTTCAAAAAAGTCATGAATTATTTTGATTTTCTAGATAAACCGGCGTACTATGATACTCGAAAGTTATGCGACTAAATTATTTTTCTCATTTTTTCTCCTTCAGTCGCCATAATTTTCCGTATCTTTGTCCATGAGGCAGACCCATCAATCATCTCCTGATCACGGGCCGGACTTATGAGCAAGACTCTTAACTACCAGAACCCAGGCGGCCGCTTGCCCCTTTTGCTTTTCGATTATGTTACTTGTTTATTTCGGCAAGCAGCACGTCTGGTGAATGGCCTAGCATATAGAATATGTATTTCAACATTTTTTCGGTTCCTGTCTGAAAAATGACAGAATTTATTTTTTCCTTACTCATCACATTTGCGGTTGGCGCGAACCTTCCTATCACTCGTGCCATAAACCCGCTTAAGTCGCTTTAAGCGAACTTAGTTTTATCACATCACATTAAACGCAGCTCTCCTGGCTGCGTTTTTTTGTGGTCCTGGGCGCAATTAAGCTTACACTACGTTATAATTTGAGTAAGCAATTTCACCAATGCACCATGCCTAACGAAGGGAGAAAAAATATGAGTAAAAAAGTCTTGCTAGTTGGCGATGGAGCCGTTGGCTCCAACTTTGCCAACGACCTGTTGCAAACTACTCAAGTCGACGAACTGGTCATCTGTGATATCGCCAAGGACCGGGCAGTCGGCGACAGTCTGGATCTGGAGGACGTGACCTGCTTTACGGGCCACACCAATATCTACGCTGGCGAGTACAGCGATGCCGCGGACGCGGACGTGGTCGTGATCACTGCCGGCGTGCCCCGCAAGCCGGGTGAAAGCCGGCTGGATCTGGTACAAAAGAACGTCGGGATCTTGAAGAGCATCGTAGATCCAATCGTCAAGTCCGGCTTCAGCGGCGTCTTTGTCGTTTCCGCCAACCCGGTTGACATTTTGACGACCCTGACCCAAAGGCTGTCCGGCTTCCCGAAGAACCGCGTTTTGGGGACTGGGACCTCCCTGGACTCCGCCCGTCTGCGGGTCGAAATCTCCAACCGCCTGAACCTGCCCGTTGAAAAAATCAACGCCTGGGTCCTGGGCGAGCACGGGGATACCAGCTTTGAAAACTTCTCTGGCGCCAACGCCGACGGCAAGCGGCTCTTGGACTACCCGCAAATCACTCCGGAAACCTTGGACGAGATTGAAGGAATCGTCCGCCAAAAGGGCGGCGAAATCATCGCCAAGAAGGGGGCAACTTACTACGGCGTAGCAATGATGCTGGCCAAGATCGTCGCTGCCATCCTGGAAAACCAAGACCTGGTTTTGCCGCTGTCCGCGCCAATCAACGGGGAATATGGGATTGCTGAAGAGCTTTACCTGGGCACCCTCTGCATCGTCAACGGCTCAGGGATCAGTCATGTGCTGGAACTAGAATTGTCGGACGACGAAAAGCAGAAAATGCTTGCTTCTGCTGCCAAGATGAGTGAAACCTTGGCGCAGGTTCAACTGTAAATCGGGAACCAGCTCTCTGCTGTGATTTAAGATACATAAAAAGGCTTCCAGAAGTTTTACACTTCTAGAAGCCTTTTTTATTCGTTAGAGTTTTTCCAAAACCCCTTTTTTGTCAGCTTAGTCCTTGATAACCATCTTGACCGCGCCGTACATGCCGGCATCGTTGCCCAGTTCCGCCAAGGCGAATTCCGTGCCTTCTGAAGCGTGGAAAGCGTACTTGACGAAGTACTTCTTCACGGCATCAGTCAAGATCTCGCCGGCCTTGGACACGCCGCCGCCGATAACGTAGACTTCTGGGTCAACCACGCAGGAGATGGTTGCCAGGGCTAAGCCCAAAGTCCGGCCGACAAAGTCCACGATTTCCAAAGCCAGCTCATCGCCCTCCTTGGCCGCGTCAAAGACTGCCTTGGCGTCTGGATTTTCGATCTCACGCAATTTGGATGGCTTGTCGCTGTCGGCCAGGACTTCCTTGGCTCTGCGGGCAATCCCAGTTGCTGAAGCATATTGCTCCAAGTGGCCCTTCTTGCCGCAGCCGCAGGCTTGGTCTTCATCCAGGTTCATGGTCATGTGGCCGATTTCACCGGCAGCCCCGAAGTTGCCTGGCAAAATCTTCCCATTGAGGATGATCCCGCCGCCAACGCCAGTGCCCAGGGTCACCATGACGACGTTCTTGTGGCTTTCGCCGCCGCCCTTCCACATTTCGCCCAAAGCGGCCGCGTTGGCGTCGTTGGCTACCTTGACTTCATCGATGCCGGTCAGCTTCTTGACTTCGGCAGCCACGTTGAGCACGCCCCAGCCAAGGTTGACGCACTTGTTCACGATTTCATCCTGCAGGATTGGACCAGGAACGTCGATCCCGATCCCTTCAACTTCATCCTTGCTGATGCCGCGGCCTGACAGCTTGCCCGCCAGGGAAGCCGCGATGTCCGGCAGAATTTGTGACCCATTGTCCTCTTTTCTGGTTGGGATTTCCCATTTTTCAACTAATTGCCCGTTGGTTTCAAACAAGCCGATCTTTACGGTCGTACCGCCAATGTCTACACCGAATGCGTATTTCTTCAATCTAATTGCCTCGTTTCCTCTAAATCTATCAATAAAACTTAATCACAAGCTTTTCACAGTTCATATTATAGATTAGCAAAGCCTTTTCTGGAAACGTTTTTATAAATTTTGCTTTTTTCAAGCAAAAAACGCCCTTTTCTTGCGAAAAGGACGCTAATTACTTTTATTCAAATTATCTTTGAGTCTTTTCTTACCAAAAATTAACCCCAGACTTCCTTGGCCGTGTCGATGACCAGCTTGATCTTGGCCCATTGCTGGTCTTCAGTCAGGTGATTCCCTTCTTCAGTTGAGGCAAAGCCGCATTGAGTGCTCAAGGCAGACGCAGCCGTCGGGTGAAATTCGCCGGCTTCCTTGATTCTTTCCTTCAAGCGCTCTGGGTCTTCCAAGTCCGGCTTCTTGCTGGTAACCAGGCCCAAAACGACTTCCTTGTCGGCTGGGACTTCCTTAAGCGGTTCAAAGCCGCCTGAACGGTCGTCGTCAAATTCCAGATAGAAGGCGTCGATGCCCTTTTCCTTGAAGACGTATGGCGCGGCTGGAGCGTAGCCGCCTTGGGCTGCCCAGTGAGAGTCGTAGTTCCCGCGGCAGATGTGCGTTGAGACGCGGAGGTCAGCCGGCAGGCCGACCAAGGCGTTTTCGTTGATCTCCTTGTAGAGCTGGAGGATTTCTTCCCGCTTCAGGCGGCCGCCTTCTGAGAAGGCCGGCCAGAATTCGTCGTCGCACAAGACGCCCCAGGTACAGTCGTCCAGCTTGACGTCGCGGGCACCGTGGTCATACAGGTCTTGAATGAGGTCGTGGTAAACCTTGGAGACATCCTTGGCCAATTCCGCGTGGTCCGGGTAAACGGCGTCAGTCGCGGCAATCAGTTCTTCATTGCGGCAGATCAATTCGCAGTACAGCTGGGCTGGCGCTGGAATGCTTTGCCGGACAGCGACGCCGCCGACTTCGTCAGCCACTTCCTTCAAGAACTTAAAGGCTTCAACGTCTGGGTGGCCTGGCTCGTAGGTCAGCTTGCCAACGACCTTGGCCGCGTCCCGGCGGGTTTCTTCCCCATGGAAAAAGTAGCCGTGCTCAGCTTGGACATGGTCCACGCCGCCAAAGCCCCAGAAAGTGTCCAGGTGCCAGTATGAGCGGCGGAATTCCCCATCAGTGACCACCTTGAGGCCAGCGGCCTTTTCCTTTGGCACCAGCTTGCGGATTTCTTCATCTTCTACCCGCTTCAATTCAGCCTGGTCAATTTCACCAGCCGCGAACTTGGCGCGGGCCTCCTTCAATTCTGCTGGACGCAAGAAGCTGCCAACGATGTCGTAGCGCAATAAGTTCTTTTCTGACATAATCAATTCCTCCTGAGATGCTCTCAATGCTGATTTCGCTTTGCTGTAAAAAGCTTTAATTTTTTCTTAATGACTTGTTGCTTGCAAGTATATGCCAGATTCAGCTATATTTGAAATAGCTATTTATAGCGGCACTCGATAGATTTTAGCTATGGGAGGACGAAAATGCGATTTCAGCAATTACGTTATTTGGAAAAAGTCGTCGAAAGCGGCAGCATGACCCAGGCCGCCAAGGAGCTCTTTATTGCCCAGCCGACCCTCTCCAATGCCATCAAGCAGCTGGAAAAGGACGTGGGCATCACCATCCTGGCCCGCTCCAGCAAGGGCGTGGTTTTGACTGACGACGGGCAGGAATTCATGCAGTACGCCCGGCAGATCCTGGACCAGGTTGACCTGCTGGACCGGCGCTACCATGAGGATGCTTCCGCCCCAAAGATCTTCAGCGTCTCGGCCCAGCACTATGCCTTTGCCGTTGACGCTTTCGTCCACCTGCTCCGGGAGATCGGCAAGGACGACTACCAGGCCACCTTCAAGGAGACCAAGACCTACGATGCCATCGATGACGTGGCCAACCTCCGCAGCGAGGTTGGCATTGTCTATCTGAGCGAGTACAACCACCAGGTCCTGCAAGGGGTCTTCAGTGAAAAAGACCTGCTCTTTTTCCCGCTCTACAAGACCAGCCCTTACGTCTTCCTCTGCAAGAGCCACCCTTTGGCCAAAAAGAAGCTCATCCGCTTAAAAGACCTCCTTCCCTACCCCAAGCTGGCCTATGACCAGGGCAAGCACAACTCTTTCTACTACTGGGAGGAGACCCTGGCCGACCGCAAGTCGCCAAAGTCAATCATGGTCAGCGACCGCGCCACCCTGTTCAACCTCCTGATTGGCCTGAACGGCTACACGATCAGTTCCGGGATCATCAACGCCGACTTAAACGGGGACCAGATCATCGCCCGTCCCCTGGCCTATGATGAATACATCCAGATCGGCTATATCATCAACCGCCACCACCACCTGTCGCCGACTGCCGAAAAATACATCGAGCTTCTGAAAGAGAGCATTTCCAAGCACCACAACTAGCAATCGCGGACTGAAAACTAACTTTTAGCATTAAAAGTCCAACTATTCTTTAGAAACGAAGCCAGGCCTCCGGACAGGCTTAAAAATATGTGAATTTTATCCTGCCACCCTGGCCCCGAAGCCGGGCAAACATTGCCAAATATCGGATTTGTAGTAAAATTAAATGATAAACATGACATCTACTCTTGCAAAGTAAGGGAGAAAAGTTTTAACATATTACTCATAAAAGCATCTTTTCATGTGCGGAAAAGGTGACAACAACTGGAGGTTTAGACAACTATGGGTTTGATACTTTTACTGATCATCATTGTCGCGGGGATCATCATTTTCATCAATTCCCGCAATGAAAAGAAGAAGCAACGGGCTTTGTGGAAGGAACGCCAGCACGAAGGCTACATTCCGCCAATGCCTGTCATTAAGTTGGACTCCGTTGACGGAAACAACCACTTGGTAGTCAAGAACGACAGCAGCGTCTTCTTTACCCCTTACGAAAAGGGCAAGGCTGCTTGGCCAGGCGGCGTTGAGAACTTCAGCGTCTACTATGACCACGACAACAACCACCTGCTCGTATTGTCACTGGTGCAAGAAAACGCCGCTAACATTGACTTCGGCGAAGTTGACCCGGACAAGGCCAAGAAATTCCTGGACATTTACCAGCGCATGGGCGGCCATATTGCTGATCACTACGAATTGCTGACTTTGAACAAGGTTGACAGCAGCGACTTGAACTTGGATGTTAAGACTAACCCGGCACAAGTCTATGTCTACACTGAAACCTCAGTCAATGACGGCAAGAAGCGCATCTACTTCTCACCAGACCCAACTTCAACGCCTTACAAGCTGCTCGGCTTGGCCTTGAGCGATGCCGCCAACGGCGAAAAGAGCGTTGACATGAGCTTGGAAGATTCCAAGGGCATCAAGGGGTCAGTCTACACCATTTTGTCAGAAGCCAGCGTCAAGGACCTGCAAGACAACTTTGCCTAGTCTGCACGAAGATGATCTGCCAAACGGTCTCCATTCTTGGAGACCGTTTTTTTATTTCCCAGGCAATTTTTGCCCCTAAAAGCAGCAAAAATGCTATTCTTGAGGCAAAAAGGAGGCAAACGCGATGGAAACCGGAAGCAATCTGACCACTTATCTTGAATGGCGGCAAACTCATGACCTGCCACGCCTCGCGGTCACCGTGCCTGACGGCATGGTCTTTTCTGAGCTTTGCTACCTGGACTTTTCCCCAAGCGGCAAAATCGCTGGCCGGACTTTGGGCAGCATCTGCCAGGAACTCCTTGCCCAGGATCAGATCAAGACGATGGGCTTAGGCGATCCGGCCGCCTTTTATCCATTCATCAAGGCTTTGGCCACAAACCGCCGCTTTGCCCCGCTGATCATCCTCCGGGCCATTTCCGTGGTCAACGCTGCCGCGCAAACCCAGTTTGCCGGCATGACCTTCCTGCTGCCGGGCGGAGACCGCTATATTGCCTTCCGCGGCACCGACACCAGCTTGGTTGGCTGGAAGGAGAACTTCATCACGGCCTTCGACCGGACCAGCGGACAAGAAGCCGCGCTGGCCTATGTCCGCGCGGAGATCCGCGACTGTACCGGCATGGTCTACGTTGGCGGCCACTCCAAGGGCGGCAACCTGGCCCTCTACGCTTGTGAGCTTCTGCCCGAAAATGAGCGCGAGCGCGTCCTGCGCCTGGATGATTTTGATGGTCCGGGCCTTTGCCCCGACCTCTTCCCGGAACTGACCTTTCCCAAAGCCAAAGTGCGCCGCTTCATCCCCGAATACGACATTGTCGGCCAGATCTTTGAGCCCCGGCAATATCCAGCCACCATCGTCAAGAGCACGGCCAAGGGCATCTGGCAGCACGACCTGCTGTCTTGGCAGATCAAGGATGGACAAGTCGTTGAAGCCGCGGACACGGCCCCAGACTCCAAGTCCTTCCACCGCTGGCTGGACCGGAGTCTCAGCAGCATCTCCCTGGCCAGCCGGGCCAAGATCATCGATGGCATCTTCGACTCCTTCCAAAAGCAGGGCTACGAGACCCTGCAAGACCTGGCCCCGCACCCGCGGACGGCCTTCAAGAAAGCACTTAGGCATAAGGACCAGCGCAAGCAGCCAAAATAGTTTTTTTAACTTTTTGGGCGATTTCTCTTTACAGGCTCACTCAATTATTATATTATGATTAAAAAATGAAAGAACGAGAGACGAAGATAAGATAAGTAACCGGTCAGACTCTTCCCCAGAGAGGCGCGTTAGGTGGGAGGCGCTGAAGAGGCCCCGGTGAAAATGGTCTTTGAGTCTGCCAAGAGGCGAGCCACCGGCAAGCTTCTTGCGCTTGATGCCCGATAGCGCATCCGAGTATAATCCGCTTTTCAGCGGCCGTACTTAGCAAGGCTGCTTGCGCGAGCAAGTGGTGAACAAAGGGTGGTAGCACGCTGACGGCGTCCCTGGATGAACATTCATCCAGGGACTTTTTTATTGCCGGAATCCCCGTTCAATCATTGGCCATTCAGCAAAAACATTTTTTACAAGATAAAAACAAAGGAGCGATTATCATGGCTAAAGTTGAAAGTTTTGAATTGGATCATACTAAGGTTAAGGCCCCATACGTCAGACTGATTACGGTTGAAGAAGGCCCGAAGGGAGACAAGATCTCCAACTTCGACCTGCGCCTGGTGCAGCCGAACGAAAACGCGATTCCAACCGGCGGCCTTCATACCATTGAACACCTCTTGGCCAGCCTCTTGCGCGACCGTTTGGACGGGGTCATCGACTGTTCCCCGTTTGGCTGCCGGACGGGCTTTCACCTGATCACTTGGGGCGAGCACTCAAGCACTGAAGTTGCCCGGGCCCTGCGCGATTCCCTCAAGGAAATCCGCGACGAGATCAAGTGGGAAGACGTGCCCGGCACTACCATCAAGACTTGCGGCAACTACCGCGACCACTCCCTCTTCACCGCCAAAGAATGGTGCAACGACATCCTGAAGCAAGGCATCAGCGACGACCCATTCGCGCGCCACGTGGTCGAAGATTAGCCAAGTATTAGAAAGGCAGGCAGCTCCATGAGAAAGAAACAGAGAAACCGCTTGATCGCGGCCATCGCCGTAGTCGCTTTGGTCATCATTGCTTTTATCAGCTTCCGCCCTGGCAGCAAGCCAAGCGGCAAGTCCAGCACCACCATCACCATTGGCTCGATCGGCCCAGACGTCAACGTTTGGCGGCACATCGCCAAGACCAAGGAGGCCAAGCAGCTGGGCTTAAAAATCAATGTCAAGTCCTTCACGGACGGCCCTAGCCTCCTCCGGGCCACTTCGGACGGCAGCATTGACGTTTCCGCTTTTGCCTCATGGGCCTACCTGCAGGCCTACAACAAGTCCAAGGACAATGCCGGCACCCAGGTGGCTTTAGGCACGACCTACCTTGAGCCAATGGGGATCTACTCTTCCAAGTACAAGAGCGTTAAGGACCTGCCTAAGGGCGCGACGATCGCCCTGGCCAACAACGCTGCCAATGAAGCCCGCGGCCTCCTGCTTTTGCAAAGCGCGGGACTGATCAAGCTGAAGAAGGACTTTAACGACGCCAATGGCAACGTGAACGACATCGCCGCCAATCCAAAGCAGTTCAAGTTCAAGCTGATCGACGACACGACTGGCCCACGCGTCATCAAGTCCGTTGACGCCGTGCTGATCGGGAACACCATTGCCCTGACCGGCCACCTGAACGTTTTGACCGATTCCATCTATCATGAAAAGATCGACCAGAGCACCAAGAACAACATCAACGTTTTGGCTACCGCCAAGAAGAACCAAAACAAGCAGGAATACAAGAAACTGGTTAAGCTCTACCACAACAAGAACATCCAAAAATGGATCAGCAAGAAGTACTCCGGCACCAAGGTCGAAGTCCAAAAGCCGATCTCTTACTTGTCAGGCAAATAGTGCACTGCCCCTCCAGATAATTTTTCAAAAAAGCCAGACCCGCTTCCCTCGCGTGGTCTGGCTTTTTATCGGCAATTTGCCAATTAAATTAAGATTCCCTGGCAGTGATCGACTTCATGCTGAATGGTTTCCGCGATAAAGCCGGTAAAGTTCTGCGTATGCGCCTGCAGCCGCATATCCTGATAGGATACGGTGATTTCTTCAAAGCGGCGGACCGGCCGCTCCCCGCTCAAAGACAGGCAGCCCTCCGTTGCCAAATAAGGCCGGCTTTGCTTAATGATTTTCGGATTGATCATGACCATTGGCAAAAAGCCCGCGTAGACGGCGATAATTGCCTTGCTTTGGCCAATCATGTTGGCCGCCAGACCCGCAGCTGCCGGCAGACCATCCCGCTCTACATGGTGGTAGACCAAAGTATCCAGCAAGTCTTGTGCCGCCGGCAAGTCCGCCTTGCCTGCCGGAGCAGACGGGCGGGCCAAAGTCATGGGGTCATGAATAATTTGTTGTGCTGTCATCGCTTTTCCTCGATTTCATTTTTTGTAATTTAGTCTAGCAGTTTATCGGACTTCTGGGTAAAAAAAGCTTTTTTTATTAACAATCATGATTAAAATTTGCAATTGCCGGTCACGGGTGTATACCAGCTTCACTAGCTTACAATACAGAAGAAATGATCGATTTTTTGCAAGAACAAGTCAAGGACGGGACCATCTCCGGCGAACATCGCTTAACGGCAAAGGAAAATTTCCTGAACTGTTAAAATTATCTTATGAATGCCTCGCTTTCTGAAAATCTCGTCTCTTTTCAAAGGTGCCTGTATTCGAAAAAGGATTTTTACCTTTGTGAAAGATAATTCTTTCACTTCAAAAAAACATCTTGTCTCCCTTGCTGTTTAGCGCTTTCAATCAAATTATCTTGTTCACGCGGTCGGTTTTTAGTGTTGTCCTTCACATTTTTGTGTTATTATTATCAATGACAAAGCAAGAATAATGGAGGGAAAATAATGACTAAGATTTTTGCTTATGCAATTCGTGAAGATGAAAAGCCATTCTTGAAGGAATGGGAAGACGCTCACAAGGACGTTGAAGTTGAATACACTGACAAGCTGTTGACCCCTGAAACTGCAGCTTTGGCTAAGGGTGCTGACGGTGTTGTTGTTTACCAACAACTCGACTACACTGCTGAAACTTTGCAAGCTTTGGCAGACAACGGCATCACTAAGATGAGCCTTCGTAACGTTGGTGTTGACAACATCGACATGGCTAAGGCTAAGGAACTTGGCTTCCAAATCACTAACGTTCCTGTTTACTCACCAGACGCCATCGCAGAACACGCTGCTATCCAAGCTGCCCGCATTCTTCGTCAAGACAAGCGCATGGACGAAAAGGTTGCTCGTCACGACTTGCGTTGGGCACCAACCATCGGCCGTGAAGTTCGCGACCAAGTTGTTGGTGTTGTAGGTACTGGCCACATCGGTCAAGTCTTCATGAAGATCATGGAAGGCTTTGGCGCTAAGGTTATCGCTTACGACATCTTCAAGAACCCAGAACTGGAAAAGAAGGGCTACTACGTAGACTCACTTGACGACTTGTACAAGCAAGCTGACGTCATTTCTCTGCACGTTCCTGACGTTCCAGCTAACGTTCACATGATCAACGACAAGTCAATCGCTGAAATGAAGCAAGACGTCGTTATCGTTAACGTATCACGTGGTCCACTGGTAGACACTGACGCTATCATCCGTGGTTTGGACTCAGGCAAGGTCTTCGGTTACGTAATGGACGTTTACGAAGGCGAAGTTGGCGTCTTCAACGAAGACTGGGAAGGCAAGGAATTCCCAGACGCACGTTTGGCTGACCTGATCGCTCGTCCAAACGTTCTGGTAACTCCACACACCGCCTTCTACACTACTCACGCTGTTCGCAACATGGTAGTTAAGGCCTTCGACAACAACCTTGAATTGGTTGAAGGCAAGGAAGCTGAAACTCCTGTAAAGGTTGAAGGCTAAGCCTGAATCACTTTTAAGGAATCCCTTTTAGAACTTACAGATTTTCTTACAACGAATCTACTTAAAAATTACTTACATTACTTTACAAACTTACACTTTTACACTTTTAAACTTATCCATTAAAAGCTAAAACTGAAATTCCAGAAAGTCAGCTGGCGCTATGCCAGCTGGCTTTTTGCATGCGGCAGAAAGAATATGCTAAGATAGACCCAGGCAGATTAGCAAGATGCAAGATAGAGGAAAGCGAGCATGAACATTCAGATTTTTGGCAGCAAGAAAAACGCGGACACCAGAAAGGCCCAACGCTTCTTCAAAGAACGCGGGATCAAATTTCAATTTATCGACGCCAAGCAAAAAGGTCTCTCCAAAGGCGAGCTGGCCAGCGTCGTCAACGCCGTTGGCGGCCTGGACCGGCTGATTGACGACCAAGCCCGGGACCAAAAGACTTTGATCCTGCTCAAGTACCTGGTTGAAGAGCAAAAATTTGCTAAAGTCCTGGACCAGCAGCAAGTCCTCAAGCAGCCGATCGTCAGAAACGGCAAAAAGGCCGTCGCCGGCTATGCCCCTGACGTCTGGCAGGCCTGGATTGCTGAAGAACAATAATATTTCCCAGGAAATATGTAGCCAAAGCGGCAAATAAAGCGTAAGATAGTAGCAATAATCATTAACTGTACACAAAGAAAGACGCTCCTGAATAATCAGGGAACGCCTTTCTTTTTGGATTTATGGATTTTGTATAGTAAATGGATTAGTAATAGTTTAGGATTTTAGGATATAAATTTTAGATATTAGGATTTAGATTCTTGGACCAGCGGTCCGGGTATTCGCTCATCTCTCACTCCTTCCAAGCACTTGGGCAAGTTCTTGCCGCGGACGCCTGTTTATTTTCTGCTTATATAGTAGCATTGCTGGTGTGAAACACAATATCTAGTATTGTGGAACGAACTGGATTCATGGCCAGTTTTGTCTGGCTAAAGCCACTAGGCACGGGCTTTCATCGCCCCTGCTTTTGACAAAGCTTATTTTCCAAGCTTTTAAGCCTGGCCATTAGTCTGCCCGGATAGCTATTTTTTCTAGAAATTAGTCGTGTCTGGATCAGTTGCCAGGCCGCTGACTCCGTGGAGGCCGTCCAAGGTCTTCATTTCAGCCGCCGTCAGGGCAAAGTCAAAGACGTCAGCGTTGGCCTTGATGTATTCCGGGTGGACTGACTTTGGCAGCGGCAGGAAGCCGTGCTGCAGCGACCAGCGAATCAGGACCTGGGCTGGAGACTTCGCGTGAGCCGCGGCCACCTGCTTGACCGTCTCATTGCCCAGCATGCCGCCAGTCCCCAGCGGACTGTAGGCCTCACTCAAGATGCCCAGCCGGTCGTTCATGGCCACGACCTCGGCTTGCAGGTCGCTCGGGTTCAAATAGATCTGGTTGACGGCTGGCTTGATTTCTGCCGTCTTCAGCAGTTCATCCAGATGCTTTTGGCGGAAGTTGGATACGCCGATTGCCCGGATCTTGCCGGCCTTGACCGCTTCTTCCATGGCCCGCCAGCTTTCAGCGTTGGCTTGGGCCCAGTTGGCGCGGAAGCCGACTGGATTTGGCCAGTGAATCAGGTAGAGGTCAACGTAGTCCAGACCCAGCCGGGTCAAACTGGCATCGATCGCCTTTTTAGCGGCCTCATAGCCATGATCATCGTTCCACAGCTTGGTCGTCACGAACAAGTCGTGGCGGTTGACGCCACTGGCCTTGATCCCCTCGCCGACGCTGTCTTCATTGCCATAGGCAGCAGCCGTGTCAATATGGCGGTAGCCGGCGTTGATCGCCGCTTCAACGGACGCCTTGGCAACTTCGCCATCTGGCGTCTGCCAGGTCCCAAAACCGACAACAGGAATCTTAACCCCGTTGTTCAACACATAGGTATCAGTCAAGCTCTTCGCGCTCATTTATTGCTCCTTTGCTCACTGGTTTTACTAACTTTTTGTAACTTACTTTAGTATAGCACTTTCTTTGCTCAGCTCCTATCAAACTGCTTTAAGAAGAAACAGTCAAAGATAAGGCTGCCCTCTCGGACAGCCTTATCTTTGATATTTGACATTTGGACTTATTTCCCGGCCTTAGCCAAGGTATTCAGGCCCCAGCTTGGCCAGGTTGGTCTTCAGCTTGTCGGCTGAAGCGTTCAAGCGCTTCTTTTCGTCTTCGTTCAAGTCCAGTTCGAAGACTTCTTCGATCCCGTCCTTGCCAACGACGGCCGGGTAGCCGATGTAGGTACCAACGGATTCAACGTAGCAGCTGGTTGGGCCGTAGTAGTGGGCATTGGAGAAGACGGCCCGAGCCAGACGAACCGCGCAAGTTGAAACGGCGTAGCAGGTGTAGCCCTTGCCAAAGCCAACCTTCATTGAGTTCTTGTTTGGCACGTCGCTCAAGACGTCACGCTCTTCCTTGCTGAAGAGGTCCATCGCGCTGCGGTTATTGATGCGGACGGTTGACCAGGCCGTGAATTGGCTTGACCCGTGTTCGCCCAAAACGTAGCCTTCAACGTTATGCGGGTCTTGGCCGAACTTTTCGCCGATCACTCTTTGCATTCTGGCCGTGTCCAAGAAGGTCCCGGTCCCGAAGACTTGGTTCCTTGGCAAGCCGGTGACCTTTTGCAAGATGGAAGTAACCACGTCACATGGGTTGGAGATGTTGATGATGACGCCGTTGAAGCCAGTTTCCTTGATCTTTTGGCCAACTTCCTTGGCATTGGCGGTGTTGATTGGGAATTCCGCGAAACGGTCGCCAGTCTTGATGGTGGCAGCGACGTCACCAAAGGCAGTGATTACGACGTCAGTATCCTTCAATTCGTTCCAGTCGCCCCACTTAACGTTGACGTAGTAGTCGTTTCTGGCCAAAGTGTCCCGCAAGTCGCCCCATTCGGCCTCACACTTCTTCTCGTTCTTGTCCAACAAGACCAGTTCGTCCGCAATCGCGTGCGTGAACAGGGTAAAAGCGACAGTCGCACCAACGTGACCTAAACCAATGACAGCTACTTTTCTACTCATATGTAAGCCTCCTAACGCGAACCGCGTTGATATCACACAAATGTTAAAAAATAATTATATCCTTCTGCCTGGATGAGCAAGCAAAAATTTCCTTTGCTTAAACAATAAGCCATCTTACCAGCATGTGCAAGAGATAATCATGATAATTTACTTAAATAACTTTTTAAGCTTAATTTAACAAAGTGAAGAAAAATAACAGCGCCTATAAAAAACGCCAGCAGATAAAGAAAAAAGCGCGCAAAAAAAGCAAAGAGGAGCTGATCCTTATCACCATCTCTTCTTTGCTTTATTACGTTGAGGGCGAGAAAACTTGGCATTTCAATGCCGAGTTGAATCGCCCTCTTTTTTTGCTTTAACACGTGAACATTAGTTCGGTATGCGATATAATATAAATAGCTAAAGAACTGAAATCGCTGGAAGAAGGTGCAACTCATATAGTTAAATACGAATTCAGGAATGATGAGCCCATCCATGGACGAGGCTACGCATACAACCTCAATTACCACATCGTCTGGTGTACC
>NZ_JAOQBX010000030.1:0-22029 GCF_044902225.1 Lactobacillus sp. 23-2
ACTCAAAATCTGGTGTCCATTACGGACGTATCGGTTCGACCCCGATCACCGCTATCTTTTTAAACGACTCAGGCAACTGGGTCGTTTTTTCTTTGCCTTTTTGCCAGCAATGTTTATGTTTTCTATTAAGTTTTCTTGCGGGCCGTGGTCACGGTTTGCACCTTGTTTGGCGATTCTCTATAATGTTCCTTAGTATGGAGGTAATTTATGAACATCGGCTTGTATACGGACACCTACTTTCCGCAGAACAGCGGCGTCGCGACTTCAATCAAGACCCTGAAGGAAGCCCTGGAGGCGCAGGGGCACAACGTCTTTATTTTTACGACGACCGATCCCAACGTGGACAAGGACACGGTTGAAGCCAATATCTTCCGCTTCGGGTCCATCCCCTTCGTCGGCTTCTCCGAGCGGCGGATTGCCCTGCGGGGGCTCTTTGAGGCGACCCGGGTGGCTAAGGAGGTCAACTTGGACATCGTCCATACCCAAACCGAGTTCTCCATGGGAATGATCGGCAAGTACGTTGCCCACCAGTTGGGCATCCCCGCCATCCACACCTACCACACCATGTACGAGGACTACCTGCACTACGTCTTGAACGGGCACCTGCTCAAGCCGGTCCACGTCAAGCAGTTCACCAAGGCCTACTTGAAGAACATGGACGGGGTCATCGCGCCTTCCAAGCGGGTAGAGAAGCTGCTGGCCCGCTACGGGGTGGAGATCCCGGTGAGGGTGATTCCTACTGGCGTAGACGTGGGTGCCATCAGCGGCCCTGTAAAAGGCGATCTGCGCGAGAAATTGGGGATAGACCCGCAGGCGCCGGTAATGCTGACTCTGGGCCGGGTAGCCGCGGAAAAGAAGATCGACCGGATTCTGCGGATCATGCCGGAGCTTTTGGAAGAATTTCCTGACCTAGTCTACGTCATCGCGGGCGATGGCCCGGATGTGGACGTCCTAAAGGACCAGGTAGAGCGGCTCACCTTGGAGGACAGCGTGATTTTTGCCGGAAACGTGGCCCATGAAGAGGTCGGCAGCTACTACAAGATGGCGGACCTCTTCGTGTCCGCCAGCGACACGGAAACCCAGGGCTTGACCTACATTGAGGCCTTAGGCTCCGGCACCCGCTGCGTGGTCTACAAGACCGACTACACGGACGGGGTCTTTGACGATCCGGTCTACGGCATGACCTTTGAAACGCCGCGGGAAATGGAAGAGCAGATCCTGGCTTATCTGCGCGCTGGCCGCCAGCACGTGCCCGCGGACCTGCTGGCCAAGAAGATGACGGAGATCTCCGCCAGCCACTTTGCCAGTGAGGTTTGCAAGTTTTACCAGTATGCAATCGACAACTATCAATTAAGCGAGGCAGCACATGATCAGAATTAACATGTTTTCGCAGGCAGACTCAGTTGCCGGCCAAGGGGTTGGCGCGGCTTATGAGGAGCTGATCCGCCTGCTCAGAACCCGCCTGGTCGATGACTTCTACGTCACGATCAACCGCTATGGCGCAAGCGATTTGACCCACTATCACACGATCAACCCGACCTACTATGCCAACAGCTTTTCTCCGGCCCGCGGCCGCAAGATCGGCTACGTCCACTTTTTGCCGGACACCCTGGAGGGGTCAATCAAGCTGCCTGGGATGGCTAAGGAGGTCTTCTACAAGTACGTCATCGACTTCTACAAGCGGATGGACCAGATCGTGGTCGTCAACCCGATCTTTATCGACAAGCTGGCCGATTACGGAATTGACCGTGACAAGGTCCGCTACATCCCTAACTTCGTGGCCAAGAGCGAATTCTATGAGGAATCCCAGGCCAAAAAGAACGCTGTCAGAAAGGAGCTGGGACTGCCGCTGGACCAGTTCGTCGTCTTTGGCGACGGGCAGGTGCAAGCGAGAAAGGGCGTGGATGATTTTGCCAAGCTGGCCCTGGCCAACCCGGACATCCAGTTCATCTGGGCCGGCGGCTTCTCTTTCGGGCCAATCACTGACGGCTACGACCACTTCAAGAAGCTGGTCGACAATCCGCCGCAGAACCTCAAGTTCACGGGCATCATTGACCGGGAAAAGCTGGTTGACTACTTGAACGTGGCGGACTTGTTCCTGCTGCCGTCATTTGACGAGCTCTTCCCGATGTCCGTCTTGGAGGCCTTCAGCTGCGGGACGCCAGTCCTTTTGCGGGATTTGGACCTCTACCGGGCGATCATTGATGGCTATTACATGTCCGGCAAGGACTTCGTGGAGCTGAACACGCGCCTGCGCTTTGCCAAGGAGCACCCAGAAATCTTGGCCCAGTACCAGGATTTGTCAAGAGCGGCCAGTGCCCAGTATTCTGAAGACCACCTGACGGAGATTTGGCGTGACTTTTACCAAGAACAGTACAAGTTGGGCCGGGAGCTTGGACAGATTCGCTATGAATAAGAAAGAATGGTGGGGGGTTCTGGTCGTCTTGGCGGTCAGTGCCCTCGTTTTATATCTCGATTTAAAAAATACGCCCGTTGCCACTTTGCTGGCGGCGGCCTCAAAGATCGTTCCCTGGCGCCTGTTGCTGACCTTTTTGGCCATGTTCCTGTCCTTTGTCTGCGAAGCAGGAATTCTGCGGGTCTTGGCGGAAAAGCCTGGCGCGGCCAAGCGCTCCTGGTGGTCCTACCAGCGGATCCCGCTGATTCAGGCCCTGTTTAACGGGATCACCCCAATGGCTACGGGCGGGCAGCCTTCACAGCTGGCAGCCATGGTCGAAATGGGGATGAAAGGGGGACGGGCCACGTCCTTGCTGATGATGAAGTTCATCATCTACCAGCTGGTGGTCCTGGTTGCCTACCTGACTTCCTTTATTTTTGGCTTCAGACTGGTCGCCACTAAATTCGCCGGCCTGGCCATCTTTATCCTCTTGGGCTTCTTGATGCACTTGTCATCGATCATCCTGCTGCTGGTGGCCATGTTTGCCCATGACTGGTGCCGCAAGTCCGTTGCCTGGTTCATGCGGCTTTTGCGCAAATTTATGAGAAAAGAAACCGTCGACAAGCTGGAGCGGGGGACCCTGGACCAGGTTGAGGCCTTCTACCGGGAAAGCCAGGTTCTCAAGCAGGAGAAGCGGAAACTGGCTGCCGCCACGGCTTTGACGGTGGTCCAGCTGCTCTTGTACTACTCGATCCCTTATCTGACCCTGCGGTCCCTGGGGCTTTCAGCCTCTTGGGCCAACGTCACTTTGATGACGATCATGATCATCATGTTCATGGCCGTCATTCCGCTGCCAGGGGCCAGCGGGGGCGCGGAATTCAGCTTCCAGACCCTGTTCGCATCATTTATCGACCAATCAGGAACCCTGGTCCTGGCCATGTTCATCTGGCGTTTCGCGACCTACTTCTTCGGCATGCTTCTGGGCGTCATCGGCTGGACCTTCAAGCCCAAGAAGCTGCAGGACGCGGACTAGCTTAGAAAGGCGGCTGCTATGGAGAAAATCAAACGCGCCGGCACTTGGCTGCGCGAATCGAAGACCGGCTTTTTCGTGCTGATCGTGCTGTTTTACTGGCTTAAGACCTATGGGATCTACCTGACCAAGTTTACCTTGGGGGCAGCGGGCCCCATGCAGCAGTTCCTGCTCTTGCTTAACCCTATCCCGTCAGGGATGCTCTTGCTGGGGCTGGGGATGCTGCTGAAGGGGCGCAAGTCCTACTGGACCATGATCGTCATCGACTTCCTGCTGGCGACCTGGCTGTTTGCCAATATCTTGTACTACCGGGAGTTCTCCAACTTCCTGTCCTTCTCGCTCATGCAGAACTCAGGGGCAGCTTCGGAGAACTTGGGCAAAAGCATTGCCGGCATCATCAAGCCGACTGACTTTCTGGCCTTTCTGGACCCGATCGTCATGACCCTCCTGCTTGCCTGCAAGGGCATTAAGATGGATCTGAAGCCGCAGAGCTGGCAGCTCAAGACCTTGATTGAGGTCCTGGCCCTGATCTTGATGGGGGTCAACCTGCTTTTGGCCCAGCATGATCGCTCCGGCCTATTGACGCGGACTTTTGACAACAACTATATCGTCAAGTACCTGGGGATCAATGAATACGCGGTCTATGACGGGATCAAGACGGCCCAGACCAATGCCCAGATGGCCAACGCCAAGAGCTCGGATCTGGCGGCCGTCAAGAAGTACCTCAAGCAGAACCGCGTGGCGCCAAATGCCAAATACACGGGCGTGGCCAAGGGCAAGAACGTGATCATGATCCACCTGGAGTCCTTCCAGCAGTTCCTGATTGACTACAAGTGGAAGGGCAAGGAGGTCACCCCCAACCTGAACAAGCTCTACCACGCCAAGGATACCCTGGCTTTTGACAACTTCTTCAACCAGGTCGGCCAAGGGAAGACCTCGGACGCGGAAATGATGCTGGAAAACTCCCTCTTCGGGGTGCAGAGCGGGTCGGCCATGACCACCTATGGGACCAGCAATGTCTTTGAATCCATGCCGGCTATCCTCAAGCAAAAAGGCGGCTATACGACAGCCGTCATGCACGGGGGCAGCGGGAGCTTCTGGAACCGGAACAACGCCTACAAGTCTTTTGGCTACCAGTACTTCATGTCCTTGAACTACTACAATTACCAGAATTCCTGGTACCTGGGCTACGGCTTGAAGGACAAGATCTTCCTCAAGCAGTCGGCCAAGTATATCGCTGAATTGCCCCAGCCTTTTTATTTGAAGCTGATCACCGTCACCAACCACTACCCATATGACCTGGACAAGCAGAACGCGTCCATTGCCAAGACGGACACCAACGACAATACGGTCGATGGCTACGTGCAGACGGCCCACTACCTGGACCAGGCTATCGGCGAGTTCATGGCCTGGCTGAAGCGGACCGGCCTGGACAAAAAGACCCTGCTGGTCTTCTACGGGGACCACTACGGGATTTCCAACAACCACAACGAGGCCATGGCCATCTTGACCGGCAAGAAGTCCTATGGGGAGTTTGATGACCAGCAGCAGCAAAGGGTGCCGTTGATGATCCATGCCGCTGGCTTGAAGGGCGGGATCAAGCACGTTTATGGCGGCGAGATTGACGTGATGCCGACGCTGCTGAACCTGCTTGGCATTAAGAGCAATGACCTGATGCTGTTTGGCCATGACCTGCTCAGCCGGCAGAATCCCCAGCTCGTTGCCCAGAGAAACGGCAACTACATTTCGCCTGAGTTTACCAAGGTGGCTTCGTCCTACTACTACACCAAGACTGGCCGCCGGGTCAAAAACAAGCAGGACTTGGCCAAGGCCAAGCTGCTGGGCAACCGTGCCCTGGCGCAATTGTCCCTGTCGGACCGGGTGATGACCGGCAACCTGCTGCGCTTCTACAAGCCAAGCTGGTTTAAGACCACCAAGGCAGAAGACTACGACTACAACAAGGCTGACGCTTTAGCCAAGCTGGAAAAAGGCAGCCACGAAAAGTCGACCTTAAAGAGCCAGCTGGGCAAGAAGAAGGACGCCGAGGCCCTCTACAAGACCGATGCCCCGGAACTGCGGCAGTCTAGCAAGAAAAAGGCAAAATAAGGCAAAAATCGCTGGCATTCACCTGTTAATTGATGCCAAGCTATGATAAACTAGTTTAGTAACTGTAGAATAAATTGGAGGCAGTGCATTGTACAACTTTATTATGACGCTGTTGATCATTGTTTCAGTGCTGATTATTTTTGCGACAATGATGCAACCACAGAAGCAGCAAGATGCCTTGAACGCTTTGTCAGGCGGTGCCGTATTCAGCGGCCAGACCAAGAAGCGGGGCTTTGAAGCCTTTATGGAAAAGGTGACCTCAGTATTGTTGGTCCTGTTCTTCGCTTTTTCGATTATTTTGGCAATTCTGTCTTCTAAATAATCCCAGAACCTCCCGATCGCCAGATGGGAGGCTCTTTTTTTAACTTAAAGCTGGAAATGGAGTAATTCAATGACCCAAAACGAAACCGTATTGGCGGGCATTTTAGAAATTTTTCGCCACAATCCCCAGAAGCAGTTCAAGGTAGACCAGATTGAAAAAATGGCCCGCCGCAGCCACTTGGGGAGCTTTACCGACCAGGTCAAGGCCTTGGCCTACCTGGAACATGAAAAGAAGATCATCACCGATGGCAACGGCCGCTACCAGCTGGCCCAGGAAAACACCATCGTGGAAGGGGTCTTCCGCGCCAACGACAAGGGCTTTGGCTTTGTCCGCCTGGACGAGGAAGACGCTGATGACGTCTTTATCAGCTCTGACTTCACCAAATTGGCCCTGGACGGCGACCGGGTCAAGGTCAAGATCACCGCTGGCGGCAACCCTTGGAACGGCAAGGGGCCTGAAGGGCAGGTCGTGCAGATTCTGGAGCGGGGCGTCGATGCCATTGTCGGCGAGTACACGCCTTTGGAAGACATCCAGGTCAAGCTCAGCCACTTCGCCGGCTATGTCACTTCCACCAACAAGAAATTCAAGCAATACAAGGTCTACGTGTCGGAAAACGGGCTGATCCCGCAATTGGGCGACATGGTCAAGGTCTCCATCAAGGACTACCCGTCTGAAGACTTGCCGGACCGGATGACCGGGGCCGTGGTCAAGATCATCGGCAACAAGAACGATCCAGGCGTTGACATCATGTCCATCGTGGCTGAGCACGACATCAGAGTCGACTGGCCGCAGGATGCCCTGGACCAGGCCAATGCTATCCCGGACCACGTGCTACCGGAAGAGAAGCAGGAGCCAGGCCGCTGGGACATTACCGACCAGCCAGCCGTAACGATTGACGGCGACGACTCCAAGGACTTTGACGACGCGGTCGTCTTGTGGAAACTGGACAACGGCAACTACCACTTGGGCGTGCACATCGCCGACGTGGCCCACTACGTCAAGGAAGGGACGCCTTTGGACCGGGAAGCCTTTGCCCGGGGCAACTCAACCTACCTGGTTGACCGGGTCATCCCGATGCTGCCATTCCGCCTGTCCAACGGGATCTGTTCCTTGAACGAAGGCGTTGACCGCTTGGTTTTGTCCTGCGACATGGAAATCACGCCTAACGGCGAGCGGGTCAGCTATGACATCCACCCGTCCGTCATGCGCTCCCACGGCCGCCTGACCTACAACAAGGTCAACCAGGCCCTGAAAGAGGACGTGCCTGACAGCGACTTGGAAGAGAAGTACGTTAAGGTCCGGCCAATGCTCAAGGAAATGGCCCAGCTGCACGAAGCCCTGTACCAGCAGCGCCATGCCCGCGGGGCCATCGACTTTGAAGAGCCGGAGGCCAAGATCATCGTCGATGAAAAAGGCAAGCCAGTCGACATCGTCCTGCGCAACCGGGGCACGGCCGAAAAGATGATCGAATCCTTCATGCTGATGGCCAACGAAACGGTGGCTGAAGCCTACTTCAAGAAGCACGTTCCCTTCCTCTACCGGGTGCACGAAACGCCAGAAGCTGACCGGATTACCAGCTTCTTTGAATTCTGCGGGGCTTTCGGCCTGAATGTCAAGGCTGATCCAAACGACGTGAAGCCTAAGGACTTGCAGAACATCGTCACCAAGACTCTGGGCACCCCGGAAGAGGCCGTGGTCCAGATGATGATGCTGCGCAGCCTGAAGCAGGCCCACTACTCAGAAGACCCGCTGGGCCACTTTGGGATCGCGGCCAAGTACTACACCCACTTTACGTCGCCAATCCGCCGCTACTCAGACACCATGGTTCACCGGATGATCCATGCCTACCTGGAAGAAGGCACTGGCGAAAAGGTGCAGCAGCACTTTGCTTCTGAATTGCCAGACGTAGCGGACCAGACCTCTACCCAAGAGCGGCGGTCAATCGATACCGAGCGGGCCACCAACGACCTGAAGATGACCGAATACATGGCCGACCAGGTCGGCAACAAGTTCGACGCCGTCGTTTCTTCAGTCACCAGCTTTGGGATGTTCGTTCAACTGGAAAACACCGTGGAAGGCCTGATCCACATTTCCAACCTGACTGACGACTACTACACTTATGACGAAAAGCGGATGACCTTGACCGGCCGGACCAACCACAAGCAGTTCAAGGTGGGGATGCCAATCAAGGTGGTCCTGATCAACGCCAACGTTGAGCAGCACCAGCTGGACTTTGAGATTGACGACCCAGAAGCCAAGAAGCGCCCGCGCGGCGACCGGGGGCAAAACCGCCGCGGGGGCCGCGCGGGCGGCAACGGCGGCAAGGGCCGGCGCAATTACGGCAGCTACCGCGACAAGAGCGGGGACCGGCGCCACAAGCCAAGCAAGAACAACCGCGGCCAGCGCCTGCGCCAAAGCGAGAGCCGGGGGCGCAAGCGGCCAAGCCGCTAAAGCGGAAAGACGGTGAACATTGATGAAGAAAAAAGGCACTGAAGAAAACCTCCTTGCCCAAAACCGCCAGGCCCGGCATGACTACTTTATCAAGGAGACCTATGAAGCCGGGATTGCCCTGACGGGGACGGAAATCAAGTCCGTGCGCGCCCGCCGGATCACCTTGCGGGATGGCTACGTGCAGATCATCAACGGGTCCGCTTTCTTGGAAAACGTGCATATTGCCGAGTACAAGGAAGGGAACCGCTGGAACCATGATCCCCTCCGCAGCCGCCGCCTGCTGCTGCACAAGAAGGAAATCCGCAAGCTGGCGGAAGCCAAGGCCCAGCAGGGGATGACCATCGTGCCGCTGAAGGTCTACCTCAAGCACGGCTTTGCCAAGGTCCTGATTGGCGTGGCCCAAGGGAAGAAGGACTACGACAAGCGCGAAAGCATCAAGAAGCGCGATCAGGACCGGGAATTGCGGCGCAAGTACCGGATTTAGCGGAAAAAAGTCTATAGACGCAATAAACAGGCTCAGAGCCACAGAGTTCTGGACCTGTTTTTGCATTTGCTTTCATATATGCCGCGGTGCTTGTGAACGTTTCGAGCAAGCGAAATTTCTTTCAGATAAATTGAAAAAATGTAAGAAATTCGTTTCGCGTTTTCGGACTAGGCCAATTGCCTGTAAAAGGAACAAGGATTATAAAACCAGGAAGGTCATGGCTTTAGCCACTTGGCGCCAGTGAGAAAAAGCTGAAATATATTTCGGTAAAATGAAACAAATATCAAATGCTGAAATTTGATACGCTTTTTCAGAAAACGCTTCACATCCGTGGAAACGGTGTTATAATAACAATTGAAAGTTAGCTCACAAAGTATTGAGGAAAAGCTTTGCCGGCTGGCTGAAAAAACAGATCGCTGTGACGGCGAAATGTGTATTAGGAAAAAGTTCTGTTAGTAATAAAAATAAAGGAGCAATTACTTTATTATGTCAGACAAGAAGTTTTCGGTAGTTATCGCGGGTGGTGGGAGCACCTTCACGCCAGGCTTTGTCATCAGCCTCTGCGCGAACCAAGATAAATTCCCGTTAAGAAAGCTCAAGCTCTACGATATCGATGCTGAACGGCAGAAGAAGATCGGCGACGCTTGCGCGATCATCATGAAGGAAAAGGAGCCTGGCGTTGAATTTGAATACACCACGGATCCTGAAGAAGCCTTCACGGACGTTGACTTTGTCTTGGGGTCGATTCGGGTCGGCAAGTACGAAATGCGCAGCCACGATGAAAAGATTCCTTTGAAATACGGGGTCAACGGCCAGGAGACGACCGGCCCCGGAGGCATGGCTTATGGCTTGCGTTCCATCCCAGCCATCATCCAAATCATCGACTACATGGAGAAGTATTCGCCAAACGCTTGGATGGTCAACTACTCAAACACGATCGCCATCGTTTCAGAAGCTTGCCGGCGCTTCCGGCCAAATGCCAAGATCATCAACATCTGCGACATGCCAATCGACGACATGGGCCGGATGGCAGCCATCGTTGGCTTGAACTCCTACAAGGATTTGGACTTCACTTACTATGGCTTGAACCACTTCGGCTGGTGGAAGGGCGTTAGAAACAAGAAGACCGGCGAAGACTTGATGCCGCGGCTGAAGGAATACGTCAAGGACAACGGCTACTACGTTGGCGGGGACTTTGACAAGGAAACCGAAGCCAGCTGGGTTGCAACCTTCAAGAAGGTCAAGGACTGCTATGCTATGGATCCGACAACTTTGCCGAACAACTACATGCAGTACTACTACTTCCCGAAGTATGAAGTTGACAATGCCAACCCGCACTACACCAGAACCGATGAAATTCTGGAGTACCGGCAAAAGATCGTCTTCGGCGAATGCGCGCGGATCGTTAAGGAAGGCACGGCCAAGGGCAACCTTTGGGAAAGCGCGGTGCACTCCAACTACATCATTGACATCTGCCACGCGATTGCCTTCAACACCCACGAGAAGTTCCTGGCCAACATTCCAAACAATGGGGCCATCTCCAACTTCCCAGACGACGCGATCGTCGAGGTTCCTTGCCTCTTCGGTGCTGACGGCGTTCAGCCAATCTGCGTCGGCCCTGCCGGTCGCTTCCAATTAGGCTTGATGATGGAGCAGGTTACCTGCGAAAAGCTGGTCGTTGATGCTTACGAGCAAAAGTCTTACATCAAGATGCTCCAAGCCTTCGCCTTGAACAAGACTGTTCCAGACGCCACGATCGCCAAGAAGATCTTGGATGACATGATGGTCGTCAACAAGCCTTACTGGCCAGACTTGAAATAAGTCGGAATGAATTGAAATAAAAATCAATATAAATCTAATAAGCAATGTAGAAGAGGACCTAGTCAAATTCGAAATTTGCTAAGGTCGCTTTTTTTGAAGGGAGGAAATTGCTTATGATGCAGAAACTGCAGCGATTCGGTGCGGCAATGTTCGTGCCAGTCTTGCTCTTCTCGTTCTCAGGTATTGTGGTTGCCTTGACGAGTTTGCTTAACAACCCGGCCATCTTTGGTGGCCTGGCCAACCCTAATACCTTCTGGTACGGCTTCTGGGACACGATCCAGCAAGGTGGCTGGACGGTCTTCAACCAGGTAGACGTCCTGTTCGTCGTCGGTCTGCCAATTGGCTTGGCCAAGAAGGCCCAAGGGCGGGCAGCCATGGAATCATTGGTTACCTACTGGACCTTTAACTACTTTATCGCTGGCTTCCTGACCCACTGGGGCTCATTCTTTGGGATCAAGGACTTTGCCAACACCCAAATCGTAGCTAACGCTACTAACCAAGGTTTGAACATGATCGGTGGTATCAAGACTTTGGACACCAGTATCGTTGGTTCCCTGGTTATCGCCGGCATCGTTGTCTGGCTGCACAACCGCTACTTTGACAAGAAATTGCCAGAATGGCTTGGTACTTTCCAAGGTTCAGCCTACGTCGTAATCTTGGGCTTCATCACGATGTTCCCAGTTGCCTTCCTGACCTGCTTGGTATGGCCAAAGGTACAAATGGGCATCACTGCTTTGCAAGACTTCATGGCCCACAGTGGCTTGATCGGGATCTGGATCTTCAACTTCCTGAACAGAGTCTTGATTCCAACTGGCTTGCACCACTTGGTCTACATTCCATTCCAATACGGCCCAGCCGTAGTTGCTGGTGGTCTGCAACCATGGTGGCTGAAGCACTTGACTGAATTTGCCGAATCAACTAAGTCCCTGCGGACTTTGGCACCAAACATGGGCTTCATGCTTTACGGTAACGAAAAGGTCTTCCTGGTTCCAGCTATCTGCTTGGCCTTCATGCACACTGCCAAGAAGAACAAGAAGAAGCAGACCAAGGCTTTGCTGATTCCTGCCGCTTTGACTTCATTCCTGGCCGGGATTACCGAACCAGTTGACTTTACTTACCTGTTTGCTGCGCCAATCCTTTGGGTAATCTACTCAGTCATTGCTGCCACGATGAACACCACGATGTACATCTTCGGGGTTTCTGGTCAAATGACTGACGGTGCGATCGGGATTGCCTCAATGAACTGGCTGCCGCTTTGGGCTAACCACTGGCACCAATACCTGGCCCAATTCATTATCGGGATTATCTACGCCGTAATCATCTACTTCATCTTCAAGTTCATGATCGTCAAGTACAACTACCTGACTCCAGGCCGTGAAGCTGACGACCAAGACGTAAAGCTGTTGAGCAAGAAGGAATACAAGGAAGCCATGGCTGCTGAAAAGGCTGCCGAAGCTGCCGGTGAAAACTCAAACGACCCATACATTGCCAGAGCTACTGCCTACACCACTCTGCTTGGCGGGCCAGAAAACATTACTGAAATTACTTCATGCGCGACCCGTCTGCGGATCACGGTCAAGGACCCATCAAAGGTTGGTCCGGACGCTGCCTTCAAGAAGAACAAGGCAGTTGGGGTTGTCCGTCACGGGGATGCCCTGCAAGTTATCGTCGGCTTGGACGTAGCCCAAGTTCTGGAAAGAATTGAAGCCATCATCGCTGACAGCGGCAGCACGGTCAAGAAGACTGAAGCTGACCCAGATGAAGAGCGGGCTACCGGCTACCTGGACCTGCTGGGTGGCAAGGGCAACATCAAGGACCTGATTTCATGCTCAACCAGAGTAAGAGTCCACGTCTTTGACCCAAGCAAGGTTGCTTCAGAAGCCGAATTCAAGGAGGTCGGCGCTAGCGCTCTGCAAAAGAAGGAAAACAACGAATTTGACATCGTTGACGGCATCAATGTTGAACGCGTCATCGAAAAGATGAAGGAATTGATGTAGACCAATTGCCTAAAAGCGACAAATCTACGGCACGGTCTATGAAAGCGCTACTTGTTGACTGCAAAACGTGCTATTCTATAAAGATGAGAATCATTCCAGACTGAGTCCCATTTGATAATCTATTGGTTATAGTGTGACTTAGCGCTGAGAACGCAGCTTTTATAGAAGAGGTAAGTTTTGTATGGCAGGTATTAGAGCTAAAATTTATGACCACGCGGGAGATTTGAATCCTTCTGACAAGAAAGTATTGAATTATCTTTTGGATAATGCCCAGGCTTGCAGTGAGCTTAGCTTGACTAAGCTCGCTGCAAAGCTGTATGTATCAGAATCAGCCATTTTCCGCTTATGCAAGAAAATTGGCTTGAGCGGGTATAGTGAATTGAAGTATGAGCTGGCGGAATTGTCCCGGGGCGAAAGCCAGGGAGCTAAGCTGCAGGAGACTTTTATCAACCGGCTGACGAAAAATATCCGTGCCGAAATCGCCTACTTTAAGACCCTGGATTTGGAGAGATTCTATCAGAGCCTGCGCGAGGCCAACAACGTTTACATTTACACGACAGGCTGGCAGCAGCACTCAATTGCCACTTATATGTCCCACCAGCTTCTGGTGAACACCAACAAGCCGACCATCGTCTTGCCATCCGCGATTGATGAGCTGAAGATGTCCCGGCAGTGGCTGAAGGCTGATGACCTCCTGTTCGTAATCTCCTTCTCCGGGGAAAACAAGGAATTGTGCGATGAGCTGGAAGAGCTGCGGATTCTGAACGACCGCTTCCGCCTGACTTCCCTGACCATCATCAAGGAGAACCGGCTGGCCAGTCTGTCAGACTACAGCCTCTTCTTCCAGCCAAGTCTATATACCGAAGAGAGTCACAATGACTCGCAGAAATGGGCC
Organism: Lactobacillus sp. 23-2; assembly: GCF_044902225.1. Classification (NCBI taxonomy): domain Bacteria; kingdom Bacillati; phylum Bacillota; class Bacilli; order Lactobacillales; family Lactobacillaceae; genus Lactobacillus; species Lactobacillus sp. 23-2. The sequence continues at coordinate 13,502 of NZ_JAOQBX010000030.1, forward strand.
TTCAGCTCGGCCTATATGCTCGTTGACCTGATGATCAACGGCTACAACAATTGGCTGAATAAGAAAGGAGAATAAGCCATGCGGCAGAAAACAGCAAATTTGCTGGACAGATTTACCAGGTCAGCAGGCCTGAGTCCAAAAAGAGTGGTGAAGATCTATACTTTGATCCTCTTCTTTGCCCCCTTGCTCTACCTGGTTTTGCTTGAAATCAGGGCAACCGCGGCCAAGGAAACCATCTTCAAGTTTGTTGCTTCCAGTCCGTATATGGGCGTCTCCTTGATCGTGGCGGCCGGCGACTTTCTCCTGGGCTACCTCTGCTGGCTCAACAGCGGGGAGCTCTTGGAGAATCGCCATAACTACGTCCGCTTCATGAAGCTGCAACTGTGGAGCCAGCTTCTGGTAGGCAATTGGGTTTGCCTGCTCTTCGCCGTCCTCGGTCTGCGCCGCCAAGGCGACGTGGCCAGCAAGCAGGAACAAGAAAGAAGCCAGATAGTTTCATTAGCCTATGTGGTCTTTGGCTTGTTCGCGATCTGTTTTGTCTTTTATTTAATTCTCGTCATTAAGTCAATGAAAGGTTAGTTGATATCGATGTTTAATTTCTTCAAAAAAGGCCACAAGAGCAGCGACAGTGCTGCTTCAGTCATTAAGGCGCCAGTAGACGGCGACTTGATCCCAATCACTGAAGTCTCAGATGACGTCTTCTCCCAAAAGATGCTGGGCGACGGCTTCGCGGTTAAGCCAAGTTCCAAGGAAATCTTTGCTCCAGTAGATGGCAAGATCTCGACGCTGTTTCCAACCAAGCATGCCATTGGGATCACGACCAAGGAGGGGCTGGAAATCCTGCTCCACCTTGGGATTGACACCGTGGAACTGAAGGGCGAGCCATTCGAAGTACATGTTGCTCAAGATGACGAAGTCAAGGCAGGGCAAAAGCTGATTGACATGGACATCGATGCAGTGACCAAGAGTGGCCGCGACAACACGGTCATCGTGGTCTACACCAACATGGACAAGTTGAAGCAAGTCAAAGATGTCAACCCACGCAAAGTTGCCCACGGTGACGACGCGCAAGAAATTGTCTACAATGACGAAGACTAGCAATTAGCTCTAAGTTGATTTTGGGCAACAATGCCTGAACAAATCCTCACTTAAAGTACAATCACGAGATGTACAGCTAAACTTATTAAATTAACTCCTCATAAAAACACTTTTCTTATTTCTCACTTCTCTCATTATTTGGAAAGGAGCGTTCCACTTGGCAAGACATTGACCTTGAAGGGGGACACGCCTTGAGCACCCATCTAGCTTAGATGGGTGTTTTTGTGTGTGCTTGATTTTTGAAACCCGCGTCAGTTGGGTACTATTCGGGAATCAGATATTAAAAAATACCTAATCGACCTTATCCCCGCACGCTCGTTTCCAATGCAAGCCAAAAAGTTGACCGGATTTTTCAAATTACCGGCAGATGAAAGCGCTATGCGATGCTTGCAAATCGTGCTATCATTTTCAGTAGAGATTAATTTGAGGTGAGAGTTCTGATGCATGAAAAAGCAGCTAAGCCAATGCAATTTTTGAAGATCTATTGTCTGATCTTGTTCTTTATTCCATCGTTTTACATTCTGTGCTTGGAAGTGGGGGCCAGAATCGCGGGCAAGACGCTGTTTGCCTACGCGGACGCCAGTCCTTTGATTGCCGCAATCTTGATCAGCGGGGCCTGCGACTTCCTGCTCAGCGTGATTTCCTGGCTGGACTGGAACCGGCTGACCAAGACCCAGGACAATTATGTCCGCTTCATGCAGCTGCAGGTGGCCAGCCAATTGCTGACTGGAAACCTGCTCTGCTTAGTCCTGGCCATTTTGGGCCTGCGACAGGGCAAAGACGTGGCGGGCCAGGGCAAGGTGCCAAGCCAGGCGGTGGCGATTGCCTACTTCTGCCTGGCCATGGCCATCATCTGCGGTGGCTTTTATCTGTCTTTCCTGCTTAGAGGCTAAGAAATTTTTAGACAAGCAAACATGATCCGGAGTTGAACGCTTGCTCATTGAAGCAAACGCTCAACTCCTTTTTTGCAAAGAAAAAAGCCGCAGTTGCTCGAACTGCGGCTTTCGCATTGACTTACAGCTGCTTCTTCATCAGCTGGTGGGCGATGCCGGCTTCCATGAAGGGCCCGCCTGCTGTTTCATAGCCATTGGCCAGGTAAAAAGGGATGGCTTGGGCCTGGGCATGCAGGTAGACGGCGTCAGCCAGGCCATGGCTTTTGACGTACTGCTCAATGGCGGCCATCATTCTGGAAGCCAGGCCTTGGCGGCGGGCAGCCTTTTGCACGGCCACGCGGCCGATCAGATATTTGCCATCCTCCAAGAAGAAGCGGGCCGCGGCCAGGGCATCAGTTGCCTCATCATTCAAGAGAAAGACGTGGTAGGCCTCAAGGTCGGCGTCGTCCAGCTCCGGGACGGTGATCTTTTGCTCGGCGACGAAAACTTCATCGCGGATCCGGGAGAGGCAGAAGACTTCGCGGGGACTCAATTCGGAAAAATGCTTGACTTGAATTGCGGACATGATGGACTCCTTAAGCTAATTTTAATTTTGACAAAAAGAATTGTAGCATTGCCGCGAGTTTTTAGCAAAAAAAGCACTTTCCGCCATCAGGGCTGCTGGTTATCATAGCAAAAAATCGAATCTTTCAATTTGTTTACAGCGGTTGAGCCACTAGACCTAGTGTGCTATAAAGTAGATACCTACTAAGTTTTGAGTTTAGCGTAGAAAACGCTGCTTAAGCAGCTTAGCAAATGCAATTGTTAAATCAATGACTGTTAATTGATGAGGTGAATCATGTCAGAATTAGTGATCAAAGACCTGCATGTCAGCATCGCGGGCAAGGAGATCCTGCAAGGGGTCAATCTCAAGCTGAAAACCGGCGAAATCCATGCCATCATGGGGCCAAACGGGACCGGGAAGTCCACTTTGTCTGAGTCCATCATGGGCAATCCCGCCTACACGGTGACCCAGGGGAGCGTGACCTTGGACGGGAAAAATCTCCTGGACATGACCGTTGACGAGCGGGCTCGAGCCGGTCTGTTTTTGGCCATGCAATACCCAGCTGAAATCCCCGGCATCACCAATGCCGAGTTCATCCACGGGGCTATCAACGCCAGACGCCCGGAAGATGATGCCCTGCCAATGCGGGACTTTTTAAAGGAGCTCTACGAAAACATGCAGTTCCTGGACATGAAGCTGGAAATGAGCCAGCGCTATCTCAACCACGGCTTTTCCGGCGGTGAGAAAAAGCGCAACGAAATTCTCCAGATGATGATGATCAAGCCCAAGTTCGCCGTTTTGGACGAAATCGACTCCGGCCTGGACATCGATGCCTTAAAGGTTGTCTCCCGCAGCATCAACAAGATGCGCGGCAAGGACTTTGGCGCCTTGATGATCACCCACTACCAAAGACTGCTGGACTACGTGGTGCCTGACGTCGTGCATGTCATGATGGGCGGCCGGGTGGTCGCTGAAGGCGGGCCAGAGCTGGCCAAGCGTCTGGAAACGGAAGGCTACAGCAAGCTGCGTGACGAGCTGGGCCTGAAGATTGAGCTGACGGATGAAGACGTCTGAGGAGGCCGCGATGGAAGAAGCACTTTGGTTTAAAGGCGTCCAGGCCAAGGCGGCCGCGCTGGCGCCAACGCTCAAGCGGCCCGTTTTTGACAAAATCGACTCCCGCGACTGGGATTTGGAATTAGGGGCCAGGGACCAGACTGATCCGGAATTGGCCATTCCTCCTGAGTTTGCCCACCAGCAGCTGCTGCAAGTAGGCTCCGTGACCCGGTCCCGGAACTTGCGCGAAGACTTGCGCGCCCAAGGCGTGATCGTCTGCGACTGGGCCGAGGCCTTGGAAAAGCATGGGGACTTGCTGCAGAAATACTTTGGCCAGGCCGTGCCCATCGATGAGAACCGCCTGACCGCCGAGCATGCTACCAGCATCAACAACGGGATCCTGGTCTACGTGCCCAAGAACGTGGCCGTCAAAGAGCCAATCACGGTGGCATACCTGCAAGATGCCAGCAAGAAGCAGGACTTCGTGGAGCACGTGCTGCTGATTGCGGACGTGAATTCGTCCGTGTCCTATATGGAAAGCCTGGCCACGATTGGCGCTGAGGCCAATACGGCCAGCGTCGTCGTTGAAGTCATCGCCCGCGCCGGCAGCCAAGTCAAGTATGCCGGCATCGACCGCCTGGGCCAAAAGACCACGGCCTACATCAAGCGCGTGGCCAAGATCGGCCAGGACGCCAAGGTCGACTGGGCCCTGGGGATGCTGAGCGACGGCAAGATCCTGGGCGACTTTGACTCCAACTTGATCGGGACCGGGTCCAAGGCCGACATGAACATTATCGCCATTACCATCGGCGACCAGATCCAAGGACTGAACACGGTCGTCAACAACTACGGGAGAAAGTCGGTCGGCCACATCCTCCAGCACGGGGTTATCCTGCAGCGGTCAAGCCTGATTTTTGACGGGATCGGGCACGTGATGAAGGGGGCCAAGGGGGCTGACGCCCAGCAGGAAAACCGGGTCTTGATGCTGTCAAGAGCGGCCAGGGGGGATGCCAACCCGATCCTGCTGATCGATGACAATGACGTGTTTGCCGGGCACGCGGCCAGCGTTGGCCGGGTCGACGAGCAGCAGCTCTATTACTTGATGAGCCGGGGCATCCCCAAGAAGACGGCGGAGCGCTTAGTCATCCGCGGCTTCCTGGGGCCGGTCCTGACCCGGGTTCCATCGGCAGACGTGCGCCAGCGCTTGTTTGCCATGGTAGAAAGAAAGCTGATTGATGGACAGGACATGGAATAATTGCAGAAATGACTTCCCGCTGCTGCAGGAAAAAGTCAATGATGAGCCCCTGGTCTATCTGGACAATGCCGCGACGACCCAGAAGCCCCGCAGCGTGATCCAGGCCAGCACGGACTTTTATGAGCATTTCAACGCCAATATCTACCGGGGCGTGCATACCTTGAGCCAGCGGGCCACCGCGGCTTATGAGGCAGTGCGCCGGGAGGCGGCGGAGTTTATTGGGGCTAAAAGCAGCGCCGAGATCGTCTTCACCAAGGGGACGACCAACTCCTTGAATATGGTGGCCTTTGGCTGGGCTCTGCCTAGATTGGGGCCGGGCGATGAGATCGCGGTCTCGCCAGCCGAGCACCACAGCAACCTGGTCCCATGGCAGCAGGTGGCCAAGCTCACCGGCGCCCATCTGGTCTACTTGCCCCTGGCGGATGACGGCCAGCTTGATCTGGGCCTGGCCAGGGTCTTGATTGACGACCGGACCAAGCTGGTGGCCCTGGCCCAGGTGACCAATGTCTTGGGCACGATCGTGCCCATCAAGGAAGTGGCCAAAATCGCCCACCAGCACGGGGCCAAGGTCGTGGTCGACGGCGCCCAGGCGGCCGGCCACCTGCCAGTAGACGTTCAGGACCTGGATGCTGACTTTTATGCCTTTTCCGGCCACAAGATGCTGGCCCAGACTGGCGTTGGCGTCTTATACGGCAAGTATGATCTGCTTGAGCAGCTGACCCCCTTTGAATTTGGCGGGGAAATGATCGACAGCGTCGGGCTGGACGAGGCAACTTTTAAGGAGTCGCCCCTCAAGTTTGAGGCTGGGACCCAGAATATCTCCGGCGTCTTGTCCTTGGGCGCGGCGATCAACTACCTGTTGGCAATTGGCCAAGAAGAAATTGCCCGCCGCGAGCAGGAATTGACCCAAGACTTGCTGAAGCAGCTGACCGGCCTGTCCGGCGTGACGGTCTATGGGCCAAAAATTGGCACCCCCCGCGGTCCGATCGTGTCCTTCAACCTGGACGGGGTGCACCCGCATGACCTGGCTACGGCGCTGGACCTGCAGGGCATCGCCATCCGGGCGGGCCACCACTGCGCCCAGCCCCTGCTGGCCTGGCTTGGCTGCTCAGCCACGGCCCGGGCCAGCCTGGCTTTGTACAACAATGAAGAAGATCTTGCCGCCCTGGTCAAGGGCGTGGAAAATGCAAAGGAGTTTTTTGCCCATGGGCTTGGAAAAATTGAATAACTTGTACCGGGACCTGCTGCTGGACTATGCGAACCACCCCAAGCATGCCCAGATCCTGCCGGATGCCAGCCGCGAGCTGACCCTGCACAATATGACCTGCGGTGACAGCCTGCACTTGACGGCGGTCATCAAGGACCAGACCATTGCGCAAATCGGCTACCAGGCCACCGGCTGCACGATCTCCCAGGCTTCAGCCTCCATCATGAGCGAGGCGGTCTTGGGCAAGAAGACCAGTGAGGCCCAGCGGATGACGCTGGCTTTTTCAAAAATGACGCTGGGGGAGGAATTGAGCCCGCAGGAGCAGGATTTGCTGGGCGACGCGACCCTGCTTAGCGGGGTGGCCCAGTTCCCGGCCCGGATCAAGTGCGCCACGATGGCTTGGAAGGCCATCTACCAGCTAGTTGAAGAGTGCCAGGAGGATGATAAGCATGAGTGAGCTTGAGCAAGATGAAACCCTGCGGTCTTTGGACCATGAATACGAATACGGCTTTAAGGACGATGTCAAGCCGGTCTACACGACGGGGGAGGGCTTAAGCGAAGCGGTCGTCCGCCAGATTTCCGCGGCCAAGCATGAGCCGGACTGGATGCTGGACTTTCGCCTGCAGGCCTACCGGACCTACCAGCAGCTGCCCATGCCCAAGTTTGGGCCGGACCTGTCAGCCATCGACTTTGATCATTTGAACTACTTCCGCCGCGATGCCAATGAGGCGGTCCGGTCATGGGATGAGGTGCCGGACAAGATCAAGGAGACTTTTGAAAAGCTGGGGGTTCCCCAGGCTGAGCGCCAGTATCTGGCCGGATCCTCAGCCCAGTATGAGTCAGAAGTCGTCTACCACAACATCAAAGAAGACCTGGCCCGCCAGGGCGTCCTCTTCATGTCGACCGACGCGGCGGTCCAGGTGGTGCCGGACTTGGTGAAAAAATACTTCGGCAAGCTGGTCAAGCCCAGCGACAACAAGATGGCGGCCCTGAACTCCGCCGTTTGGTCCGGTGGGACCTTTATCTACGTGCCTAAGGGGGTTCAGGCTCGGGTGCCGATTCAGAGCTACTTCCGGATCAACGCGGGCAACTCCGGTCAGTTCGAGCGGACGCTGATTATCGTGGATGAAGGCGGGAGCGTCAACTATGTTGAGGGATGCACCGCGCCGACTTACTCGCGCGACTCTCTGCACGCGGCGGTGGTTGAAGTCAACGTTCTTAAGGACGCCTACTGCCGCTACACCACCATCCAGAACTGGTCAGACAACGTCTACAGCCTGGAAACCAAGCGGGCCCAGGCGCTGGAAAATGCCACGATGGAGTGGGTTGACGGAAATCTTGGCTCCAAGGTCACGATGAAGTACCCAAGCGTCTACTTGAACGGGAAGCATGCCCGCGGGACCATGCTGTCGATTGCTTTTGCCGGCTGCGACGTAAACGGGCAGGGGATCGACTCTGATACCGGGGCCAAAATGATCCACAACGCACCAAACACGACCAGCTCGATCGTGTCCAAGTCCCTGTGCAAGGACGGCGGGCGGGTGGACTACCGCGGCCAGGTCCGCTTCAACCCAGACAGCGATGGCTCTTTGGCCCACGTTGAATGCGACACGATCATCATGGACGACAAGTCGGCCTCAAATACGATTCCCTACAACGAGATCCTGTGCGGGAACGTGTCCATGGAGCACGAGGCTAAGGTCTCCAAGATTTCAGAGGAGCAGCTCTACTACTTGGAGAGCCGAGGCATTCCGGAGCGCAAGGCGACGGAAATGATCGTCATGGGCTTCCTGGAGCCGTTTACCAAGAAGCTGCCAATGGAATACGCCGTTGAGCTCAACCGCTTGATCGAATACCAAATGGCCGGAAGCATCGGCTAAACAGATAAATCCTGATAAAACAAAAACGCTGCCAGAACAACGAAGGTTGCTCCGGCAGCGTTTTTGGCCTGTCTAGCTTCTGGGGGACAGCTTGGTCAGCTTTTCGGCGTTGAAGCTGACCATGACGATTGTCGTCAAAGCCGCGATGGCGATTGGGGAGACCGTGTGGGCGTAGTAGACTTCCAGAAGCTCGATGTCGCTGGTGATCAGACTGATCAAGTCCCCCTTGTCCACGAAAGTTCTTAATGAAGAAATAACCGGATAAGATCAGGCAAAAGTCCGGCAAAAAAATAATTTGCAAAAAAATCAGGAAAAAATTCGCAACAAAAAGCGCAATTTACGAACAATAATTTTGTATTTTGCCAAATCGCGGAAAATGAACAGGAAAAAGTTCGCGTCAGCCAAAAGCGCTTTGTCACAACGCGGCCGCGCGTTCACTTGCTAAACCGAATGAAAATCCAAATTTGACGAAAGAAAAAACACGAGTATACTAATATTTGTTGTCGCGCGAGACACGAAGCTCTCACGGAGGCACGAAAAAATAAATCAAAAAACTTGTTGACAAATTCTTAACAAGCGAGTAAGATATAAAACGTTG
>NZ_JAOQBX010000031.1:0-21753 GCF_044902225.1 Lactobacillus sp. 23-2
GTTGGTCGTTCTCAGAAGCTGTAGGCTGCGCGTGAGCACTAGCCTATAAAGAAACTCCCGACCTTGGTCGGGGGAGCATGTCATTTGATTCATATTCTGTCAATCTTGGACGCTCAGCCTGACTTCCTTGGCCTTGCCAGCCGTCTTGACCAGGCTGGCCGCTTCTGGAACTGCCCGCTGCAAGCTCCCCAGCAGATAGAAGCCATTCTTGTACTCCTGGCCTTCCGCGAAAATAACCAGACGCCTGCTCTTGGCATCATAGCCAATTTGCCCGCTTCTGGCAAAGGTCCGCTTCTTCATGTGCTTAGTTGGCAAAAGCAGCTTGCTTTCACTAAGGGCCAGCCGGTTAACCCTGTCCGGATCGAACTTGACCGTCGTCGGCATCCGCCGCTTCAAGGCAAAGCTGGCGGCGGACTTGTTCAAAGTCGCTTCAGCTATTGACCCCTTGCTGATCTTAATCGTGACTTTGTTGACATGATCATGCCGTTTGTCATCGTCGGTTGCCCGCAATGCTTTGCGGTATTCTGTCCCGTCAATGGTTTCTGAGCTCGTTTCCACGCCTGGGCGTGGGCCGCAGCCAACCGCCAGGACGCCGATCAAGACCGCGAGGTTGAGGCTGAGCAATTCCTTTAGATATATCTTCATCCACAACACCTCGTTTTACATTTTATTACGAAGGCTGGGAAAAATAAATGAATTTTCGGAAATCACAAGGAAATTTTTAAATATATCGGACAATGGTCCGCCCGCTCGCCCGTGGAAATCATGTCCGACTCCTCAACCTTGCCGGCGATCCGGTCGGAAACCAGCCAATAATCGATTCTCCAGCCGGAATTGTTGGCCTTGGCCGCGCGAACCCGCTGGGCCCACCAGGAGTACTTGCCAGTCACTTGCCCATGAATCAGGCGGAAGGTATCGGTAAAGCCCGCGTCCAGCAGACGGCCAAACCCGGCCCGCTCTTCATCGGTAAAGCCGGCTGAATGGTGGTTGCTTTCCGGGTGCTTCAGATCGATCTCCTTGTAGGCCGCGTTGAAGTCGCCGCTGGCCAGGACCGGCTTTTGCCTATCCAATTCCTCCAGATACTCACGGTACTTTTGATCCCACTGCTGGCGCAGGTCCAGGCGCTTCAGGCCGGTTCCGGAATTTGGCGTGTAGACTTCGGTCACGAAAAATTCTGGGAATTCCAGGGTAATGATCCGGCCTTCATCGTCCATGGTGTCCGGAGCACCGATGACCGGATAGGTCACCTTCGGCTCACCCAGTTCTTTCTTATATAAATACATGGTGCCAGCGTAACCCTTTCTGGCTGGCTCCTGGCTGGACCGCCAGACGTAGGCATATTCCGGAAAGAGCTCAGCCAAGAGCTTCTGGTGCTTCTTGCTTGGGCCAGCCGCTGGCAGCTTGGTCTCTTGAATGGCCAGCAGGTCAGGCTGCTCAGCATGCACCTTGGTTAAAACCTCGCGCGTCATCAAGGCTCTGGCGGAAGTCCCCGTCAAAGCCGCGTTCAATGAATCAATATTCCATGAAATTAAAAGCATTTTTCCTTCTGTCTTTTCTAGTTGCTTGTCTGTCTCGTTCTATTATCTGCTATTTCCCGGGAAATTTAGAAGCTCAGAATGTCAGTTGGATAGCTGGCCGTAAAGTCCGGCTTTTCCGCGGCCAGCGCGGCCAGGTCAAAGGCGCCCCAGGTGCAGGCACAGGTCTGGCAGCCAGCGTTCTTCCCCATTTTGATGTCGTACTTGGCATCGCCAAGCATGATTGAGTCGGCCAAGTCAAGGTCATAGCGCTTGGCCAAGAGCTCGATTTCATCTGGAGCTGGCTTGTGGTTGATGACTTCGTCAGCACCGACAAAGTCCGTGAAAAAGCTGGTCATATGCAGCATTTCCAGGTTATGGGCCAGTTCGGCGTGGGTCTTGCTGGAGCAGACGTAGAGCTTCTTGCCCGCCAGGAGCAATTCGGTCAGCAGCTTGCTGATCCCCGGAAAGACCTTGACCATCCCATCTTCAAGCTTGTTGTATTCAGCCATCGCTTCCTCAAAGAGGCGGTTTGCCAATTCAGGCTGGTGGCCTTCTCTGGCCCAGCGGGCAATTGAAACGTCGATGGGAATCCCCATGGCGCCATAGACCTCAGCCCTCGTTGGCACCTTGACCCCATGCTCTTCAAAAGTCTTCTGGACCGCGGCCACGTATATGTCACGGGATTCACACAAGGTCCCGTCAAAGTCAAAAAAATAATTTTCCATATTGTTTCCTCACTCCTGATCAGTTTCCTACCAATTATAACCTAGAAAGCAAAAGCGGACCCGCGCCGCGTCCGCTTTTGCAAATCATGTGGCCTAGACCAGGGCGTTAGCCGCGAAGTCGCGCTTGAGAATCCGCTGGAATTGGGCATAGTTGTCGACCGTGAAGAGGGGGTGAAGGTGGAGGGTGTTCTTGCGGTGGCGGTGGTTGTACCAGATGGAGTCAAAGCCATAGCCCGCGGCCCCCAAGATGTCTGAGGACAGGCCGTCCCCGAAGAAGAGGGTTTCGCTGGGGCTGAACTCGCTTCTTGAGAAGAAATAGTCGAAGATTTCCGGGTTAGGCTTCTGCGCTCCCGCCTCTTCACTGGTGACGATCAGGTCAAAGTAATCGTGGACGCCAGCCAGGCGCAGGCGGTGCTCCTGCCCAAACTGCTCCCCGTTGGACAGAATGGCCAGGTGATAGCCCAGGCGCTTGGCGTAGCGCAGGGTTGCCTCAGCCCCAGGAAGCAGCTTGTGGCCATTGTGGAAGTAGTCGTGGAACTCATTGGCCACGTCCATCCCGTCGACTTCAACCCCGCAGTATTTCTTGATCAGGGCCGGAAACATGACCTTGTAGAGCTCTTCCAGTTCAAGCTCCCCCTTCTCCAGCCGGCGCCACAAGCCTTCATTGTAGGCGTGAAATTCCCGCTCAAAGTCGTTGGTAAGCCGCCAGCCGCGGGACTTGAACAGCATTTCCAGGGAATCATGCTCCGTGGCGAAAGTGTCAATCAGAGTATCGTCAACATCCAGAATCAATTGTTTGTAGCGCATAAAACCTCCTGTTTTCAGCTAATCTCAACACACAAATCCGTTTCCGAATTTTATTAGTCCTAAATTCTAACCTAAAAGCCGGTCTAGTTCAATGAAAAAGTTTGCAAACGGCAGGTTAAATCATTGCATCCCGCACCACCACTGCATTTTGTGGTCCTCCCTTAGTAGTTATCTACATCTTGTGGATAACTTGGGAGAATTGTGTGTATATCTTGTACTATTGTCAAAAAAGCTCTAGATCTTGCGTTTTCACGCATTTTTTCAGCCAGCCAAAAAGATATACGTGGTGCAAAATCAATACAATATTTCATTTACATCAGTCGGCTTTAGCTATATCATATTAATTAATAATAGTTTTCTCCTAAAAAGCTGGTCTTACGCGGTCAAAAGCCAGCTAAGCAAGTATTAGCCCAAAAACGTGCTGAAGCCTTTCTCGTCTTCAGCACGTTTTGTCGTTTGTTCAAATTTGCTTTCTGCCTGTTGACTCCCCTACTGCTGGTAGAGACTGACCAGCTGCTCAGCCAGGTCCGGCTGCTTAGGCTCCACGTCGCGGGCAATTTCGATGGCGTCAATCTCGCCGGTGTGGATCTTTTCCACGTTTTCAGGCGACAGGCCCTTGGATTCAATCATTTCCAAGGCCGTCGGCAGGTCGTGGTACTTGTACATCTTTCCCCTAAGCGCCTCTTGCCGGGTCCCGTCCAGCATCCGCCGCAAAAGACGTTCCAGCTCTTTTTCCTGTCCTTCCGGCACGTTGAATTCCATCCGCCGCAGCTGCTTTGGGATGGCCTCTACGGCGTCCTCAGGGCTGCTCCCGTAGCTGACGGAGTGCAATTGGGTCAAGGCTTCAAAGAAGGCCTCTTCCAAGCGGTCGTCAGACAAATCCGGATTGGTGTCCCGCAAATACTGGCGGTACTCCTCAGTAGCCGTGGTTCTTTCGTAGTACCATTCGTTTTCCCGGCGGAGGAATTCGTCCTTGGCCGGCACGTAGTAGACCCGGTCATGCTGGCGGCGCTTAAGCTGGTTGAAGTCCTCGGGCAGGTCCATCAGGACCCAGTCGCCATAGAGATAGAACTCCTCTTCCTCATCATCGTCGCCGTCTTCCTGCTTGGCCAGCTCCTTTTCCCCAGCAATGTTGTAGTCCTGGTTGCTCTGGTCCAGCATGGTGAATTCCCAAAAATCGTCCTCATCGACATTGAGCAGGGGATTCTGGTGCTCAAAAATGTGGTAAGCATGCCGCAGGGGAATTATCCCGTACATGTTGATCATTGAATAAAGATAACGCCTGATCAAGGCTCTGTTTTCGTTATTAATCATTATTTCTCACCTGCCATTTTTATTGGCTTGCTAAAGCTTAACTCGCGTTATTTCTCGTTAAAACTATTATAAATCAGCCCGTTTTCAATGTAAGGGCTAACATTTCGCCCGAGTTCGTGTTATGGTAGAGAATTGCTAAAATCAGACTTCCCGGCCGAATTCTTCCAGGCTGACCTGACCGTCGTCATCCACGTTCAGCACGGTCATTTCCGTGTGCGACGGCAGGCGGCCAGGGATCTTTTGGCCGTCCTTGGCCAAAAGCGTGGCCAGACAGTGGATGGAGCAGGCGTGGCAGACCAGCAGGATATTCTTTGAGTCATCCAGATTGGCCAGCCAGTTAATCCCGCGGCGCAGCCGGTCAACGTAGACCTTGCCCGGCTCCGCGTCTCCTTGCGGGTCGGCCGCGTGAAAAATATCGCCGACTTCTTCCCAGCTGACCCCGTCCGCGACCGCGTCAACCACCCGGTCATACTTGTCATTGCCAAAGGCCTGGTGCACGCCATCAGTGTCGTAGATCGCCTCAAAAAAGCCAAAGAAGTATTCCCGCAGGTCTGGAGTTTCCACCATTTTGACTTTCTGCCAGTTGTCGTTTTCAGACACGATGATCTTGCGGGTATCGCTGGCCCGCTTCAAGTCGCTGGAGGCCACCAGGTCAAACGGAATCTTCTTGAAGGTTTGCCCAATCCGGTGGGCTTCCGCGATTCCGCTCTCAGTCAGTGGCGCGTCTGACCAGCCTTGCAGGCGCCGATACTTGTTCAGGTAGGTCTGGCCATGTCTGACCATGTAAATCTTTTTCATCTTTTCAAACCTTTCTCAGGCAACCATTCTGCCAGCTTCTTGCCCAAGAGCTCATAGCCCGCGCCCCCGAAGTGGAGGCCGTCGTTCAACTCACCGCGGCAAAGCTGGGACAAGCCGCCCTGTCTCATCATTGCTTCAAAGAAGTCCGCGTAGGCACACTGGTACTTCTTCGCTGTTTCTTCCAATACTTTAGCATACTTTGCCAGTTCCGCGTTCCGCCGCACCCTTTGTTTTTCCTCGTCAACGGCCGGACCGGAGACCAGAACCGTCCTGGTTTTGGGATAAAAGCAGACGACCGCGGAAACGATGCTCTCAATATTGCGCCGGTACTGGTCCAGCGGCACCAATTTGTGCTGGGCCGCGTCGTTGACCCCGACCATAATAAAGAGCTGGTCAGCCCGCGGCTGCTTGAAGACCAGATCCCCCAGCAAGGCCAGCATGGCTCCGGAATTGATTCCGCAGATGGATTGGTTGGCAATTTCCAAATCTGGAAAGCGTTCATGCAGAACATGGTTGATTCTTGGCTCATTCAAGCCCTCGTGGCGGGCAAACAGGCTGTCGCCCAATAAAATAACGCGCATTTTCATCCTCGGCTTTCATTATTTTCTTTTCTTATCAGAATTTAGCATTTGCTAACGACCGTCAGCATTGATTTATAATTTTCATCGATTCAAAATGCTGATAGATCAACGTTTTCAGTTGCCTTAACAAAAAAGTTATAATTTTTCGCTTACCAGTGAAGATATTGATGCTATTATAGGTGAGAACAAGTTTATCCGTTTTCACCAAGCAGCAATATGAGCATCTTTATCTGGAAAATTCTCGTAAACAGAGGTTATGGATAATGAATCGATTCAATTATTTTACGCCAGAAACCAAGAAAAGCTATGAGCAGCTCGGTCTCGCCCTCGCCATCTTCAAGAAGTGCAAGGACCAGACAGAGACCCTTTTGGTGTCTGACGGTCTCTGTCAACTATACCACCTTAAGCGCAAAGAGCTCATGGCCTATTTTAACGGAGTGGCTGCCGATGAGCACTATTCTTTGACCAAAAAACGGGTTGAGGTCCTGATCAACCAGCTCTTGGGCGCCGACCGGCAGACCATCACCGTCCGCGTCAAGATCAACAATTTCTACCACACCCTCTTGCTCCACGCCAAGCGGCAGCAATTGGCCGACGGCGGCCTGCTATACTTCATCGATTACTTTGACCTCAGCGCCGACCAGCTGGAAGTAACGCCTAAAGCTGACCGCAACGCGCCAGACGCCCCCCGCTACAAAGACGACCTGACCGGGTTGGTCAACACAACCTACTTGAACCGCTTCGGCCATGACTTCTTGGTCGACAAGCTGGATGAGGGCCTGCGGCCGGTGATCATCCTCTTCAACATCACGGGCATGCGGGCCTTCAACGACCGCTACGACTACCGCCAAGGCGACCGACTCCTGATCAAGCTGGGCCAGATTTTGGTGCAAACCTTCACCAGCGGTCTGGTCATCAAGCACAGTGAGGACCGCTTCATCGTCTTGACCGCGGCCACGGACTACATTGCCAAGATCAAGACTGCCCAGAAGCTTTTTGTGGCTGGCATCAGCAGCTCGCTGACCAATATCAAGGCCGGAATCTATTATTACGAGAACCGCGCGGAAGGCATGGAAGCCGCCCTCGACAAGGCCCGGCAAGCCCTCCAGTACACCGGCAGCGACCTGACCCAGCTCTACCACGTCTATGATTCTGCCGTCCAGGAAAGCTTTGGCAACCGCGACTACGTGCTCACCCACTTCTGGGAGGCCTTGGACAAGCGCTGGATTCGGCCTTACTACCAGATGGAAATCAGAAGCCTGACCGGTCAGATCTGTGGCTATGAAGCCCTGGCCCGGTGGATCGACCCGAACAAGGGCATCTTGAGTCCCGCGACTTTTATCAGCGTGCTGGAAGACATGCACCTGATCAACCTGCTGGACCTGTCCATCGTTGAACAGGTCTGCGAAATGATCCATAACTGTCTTGAGGATGGCATTCCGGTCCAGCCGATCTCCATCAACCTGTCCCGGGTCGACTTCCAAGTCTGCGACATCTTCCAGGAAGTCGACCGGATCCGGAAAAAGCACGACATCCCGCCTTACTATCTGAAGATCGAGATCCTTGAGTCCACCTTGACCCGGGTGCCTGGTCAATTGCGCCTGGCCATGAGCAAGTTCCACCAAGCCGGCTACCAGATCTGGATGGACGATTTTGGCTCCGGCTATTCCAGCCTGAACAACCTGAAGGACTTCAACTTTGACCTGATCAAGATCGACATGATCTTTTTGAAGGATTTTGCCAATAATCCCAAAAGCCGGATCATCCTGTCCTCAATCGTCAACATGGCCAAGCAATTGGGCCTGCACACCCTCTGCGAAGGAGTTGAGACCAAGGAACAGGCCGATTTTCTGCGCGACATCGGCTGCGAGCGTCTGCAGGGCTTCCGCTTCTCCAAGCCTCTGCCCCTGGAAGAGGTGATCAGCCTGATCCATAAAAACGGCTATGGCCACTATGAGCCGGTCGAGCTGAACGACTACTATGACCAGGCGGGCCTGGCCAACCTGCTGGTCGATCCCATGTCAGACAGCAACGTGCTTGACAAGCGCCAGCTGGCCTTGCCGGTCTCAATCATTGAACGGCGCTCCGATGACAGCCTGCGGCTCTACTACATCGACCGCGCCTACCAAAAGCAGCTGGAAGAAGCCGGCTTCAGCCAGGGCTCCTGGCAGGACCAGATCAATTACAGCAGCGTCTACCACCACCTCCTGCTGGACCTGATGAGCGAGAGCCGGCAGACGCGGGTTCCCGCCACCTTGACCTTGAACGGCTTCACGATCAACGTCCGCTTCCTGGCCAAGCACGACGACCGGCAAATGTACGTCTGCACCATTCAGAACTTTGCCCAGTACGTCTACCTGGCCAAAAAATGCCGCTAAATAAAAACTTGTTCAATATCACACCATTTGGTATGGTACTTGAACAAGTTTTTTTGCTTCTATGCTAGATTTCCACGCCGATCATCAAGCCACCTTCTTCAGCGTAAAAGCTGCACAGGCCCCGGCAGTCGCCAAGGGTGATCTTCGCGCCGGGAAAATCCGCCAGGGCGATGTCGTGGAAGGATTCCGCCCCTTCCAGATTGCCCGCGTGGTTGATCACCATCTTGCCCCCGCGGTAGCCCTGGTCCTTGATGATCCGGGCCAGGTTCTTCCAGGCCTTTTTCTCGCCCCGGGCCTTGCCCAGCGGCACAATCAATCCCTTATCGGCCCAGCCGTAGACGCAAATCTTCAAGAGGCCGGCAATCCTGGCGGCTGCGGGTGCTACCCGGCCGTTGTTGGCCAAATTGGTCATGGACTTTAGGCAGAAAAAGAGCTTGACGTGTTCTTGCAGGTAATCGTTGACCGCGGCCACGACTTCCGCGAAGCTCTTGCCCTGATCCTTGAGTTCGGCCACCTTCTGCATCCCCAGATACTCGCCCGGTCCCGCGCTCCGGCTGTCAAAGACGTGGATCTTGATCTGCTGTCCAGCTTTTTCCTGGCTTTCATACTTTTCCAGGAAAAGCTCAGCCGCCTGGCGGGCGGAATTATAGCTGCCGGAAAGCTCCGCGGAAATGGTGAACACGTAGATTTCGTCCGCGTCCTCGTAAGCCGTCAGCCAAGAAGTGATGCTGGGACAGGCAGATGAGGTCTGGATCCCGGAGCGCGCGGCCTGGTTGAAGGCCGCCTGGTCGAAGCTTTCATCGTCAGTCCAAGTCGTGCTCCCTTGAATCAGGCTCAAGGGCACGATCTGGGTTTCATAATTGCCAAGGCGGCCAGAAGTCAGATTGGCTCCGGAATCCGCCACGATTTTCACAGTCATCTTGTTTTGTAATCCTCACTATCGGTTTTTGAAAAACTTGTTGTTAGGAACAAGTCTACCGCAAAAACTGCCAGTGTCAAGTTTTTTAAAAACCGGTCAAAGAATTTGCTATAATCTGAGATAGAAAAACGTTCGCGCGAAGATTTAGCATGCCGGAGATGATTGCATTGAAGAAAACCGTTGATGACCAAAAGATTGCCCAATCGCTGCGGGACTTCCACCTGCCCCGCTATGAAGACCTGCCCAGCATGGGCCTGTACCTGGAGCAGACCGCCAAGTATCTCAACCGCCAGCTGGCGCCGCTTGAAGACGTCCACCTGACCGCCTCCATGATCAGCAACTACGTCAAGCACGACTTGATCTTCCCGCCCAACAGGAAGCTCTACAGCCGCCAGCAGCTGGCGGAATTGACCTTTATCGCCATTTCCAAGAACGTCCTCCCCCTGGCCAACCTCCGGGAAGCCCTCAGAATCCAGCGTGAGACCTACGACACGGCCACGGCCTACAACTACATGGCCGACGAGCTGGAAAACGTCCTGGCCTATGTTTTTGGCCTTAAAGCGCAATTGGCAAAGACCGGCAAGGACCATAACGAGTACAAGCGGATGCTGCGCAGCGTCATCATGACCGTCAGCTACAAGGTTTACTTGGACAAGTACTTCAGCGAGATCACGCCGGGAAATGAATAATAAGCAAAAAAGCTGGAAGCATGACAGATTGCTTCCAGCTTTTGCTTTTGCTGTTAACTTTTAGCCGATCGTGGTCATCGTCTGGTAGATCAGCAAGCCATAGTGGCTGTTCTTGACCAGGCTGACGCTGGCCATGACCAAGACGCGCGCCCCGTCTTTGGTGATGACACGGTAGCGCAGCTGGCGGACCTGCCCCAGGTTCTCCTCTTTGACAAAGTCTTTCAGCCAGGCACGGACGCGCTCCAGGTCCTCTGGCGCGACCACGTGGCTGACGTGTTTGTTGATCGTGTCATAGAAATTCCACAAGTTCTTGTAGCCCAGCAGGTCCAGGGCCTGCTGGTTGGCAAACAGAATCCGCCCGTCCTTCTCTGGCTGGATAATCAGCAAGGCCGTCGGCATATGGGCCACGACGTCGTGCAGGTTGAAGGCCAGCTGCGAGCGCAGGATCTGCTTGCCCTGGCCGGAATAGCGCTGCATCCCCTTCTTCCCGTTCAGCTTGACGTCATACAAGGCTTCATCAGCATGGCTGATCAAAGTCTTAAGCGACTCGCCCTGATCTGGATAGTCCGCGTAGCCCAAGGACAAGGAATAGACAATGTGGTGGCCATTGTGGTCCAGTTCGTGCGGGGCATCAACGATCTTCTTGAAGACGCGCTCTGCTTCCGGAGCTGTTTGCCCCAGCAGGGCCAGCAGGAATTCATCCCCGCCGCTGCGGCAGACAAGGCCGCTCTCCCCGGCCGCTTCTTTCAAGGACTGGGCCAGCTGCTTTAAGACCGCGTCACCGGTTTGGTGGCCATAGTAGTCGTTGAAGAACTTGAAGTCGTCAACGTCCAAAATAGCCAAAGCAAACGGCTGCTTTGGCCGGCGACGCTGCTCCTTTTCCATAGCCTCCTCAAAGCCCCGCCGGTTGTAGATCTGGGTCAAGGCATCGTACCTGGCGGCCCGGCGCAGATCAAATAAGATGCCCAGCCGCCTGATGACGACCATGGTCAAGATCAGCAATAGCAGGTCCACGAGCAAGGCATAGGCCAAAAAGCGCCGGGTTTTCCGCTTGTAGTTCCACCCGCCTGTTGGAGCCAGGTCAAAACGCCAATGGCTGCCGCCCTGGCTGATCTCAAAGCTGTAGCTTTGGGGATTTTCTGGCTGCTTCTTGGACGCGAGAACCACTGCTCGCTCCTGGCTGCCAGGAGCCAGGTTCTTGGTCAGCTTGTAGTCAACATGGGCTATTTTCAAGCTGGCGGTCGTAATTTTCAAGATTTCCGAAATTTTGACTTCACAAGCCGCGTAGCCCCAGAGAACCTTCCGGCCCTGCTGCTTCAGGAAAATCGGCTGGTAAAGAATGAAGCCGCGGCTGCCGTCGCTCAAGTCCACCGGCCCCTGAATGACCATCTCATCGTGCTTGGCCGCGTAGCGGCGGGCCAACTGACCGCTTTTGGCCCTCATCGTTTTAGCCACCCTGTGGCTGTTTTCTGGATAGAAAAACCGCTCGATGTCCCCTTTTTGGGGCAAAAGCTGGAGGCTGACCGCGTACTTCTGCCGCGCCACCAGCTGCTTGGCTATGGCTTTAAAATTACTGATCTTGCCGTTGCTTTGGGCCGTAATCAGCCGCAATTCCGCGGTCATGGTCTGGGCCCGGTTCAGCTCCTGGCTGGCCGTCAAGGCAGTAGTCTTCGCGACTATTTTGGCCTTGGTCAATTCGTCTGTCTTGCCGCGCTCATATTCGCTTTTGGTCAGACCATAGGTGCCCACGGCCATAATTGCCAGCACGATCGTCAATAAGAGCACGCCGTATTTTTTCTCCCAGTGGCTTTTGCTTTGTTCCCTAATAATGATTCCACCTTTATTTTTATCACTTAGTTTTCTTATCATATCACATTAGCTTGCATAACAGTTTCCTTATTATCGCACATAGTTTTCCAAAAAGCCATCTGCCGGCATCAAAGTTATCAAAAAGGCAAAAAGCAGCATTTTTCTTGCTAAATCAGCACTTTTCGCGTGCATATTATTATTCTAATAATACAATGATCATTTGTAAAAAAAGACCAAGCTTCCGCTGGCGA
Organism: Lactobacillus sp. 23-2; assembly: GCF_044902225.1. Taxonomy (NCBI): domain Bacteria; kingdom Bacillati; phylum Bacillota; class Bacilli; order Lactobacillales; family Lactobacillaceae; genus Lactobacillus; species Lactobacillus sp. 23-2. The sequence goes on from NZ_JAOQBX010000031.1 coordinate 11,789, forward strand.
AGGCTTGGTCTTTGCTTGTCTTTAGTCGATCTTCTTCACGTCGTCGATATTGGATTCACGTGAAATATAGTGCGGCCGGCGCTTGCTCTCCATGTAGACCTTGGCCAGGTACTGGCACATGACCCCCAGAGACAGCATGATCAAGCCGCCGATAAAAATGATCACGCAGATCAGCGATGCCCAGCCGGCAACCGGGTCGCCAACGGCGATCTTTCTGATAATGATCACGATCAGCATGATGAAGGCCACAAAGGTCATCAAAATCCCCATCCATGAGGACAAGGTCAGCGGCACCAGGGAGAAGTTGACGATTCCGTCCAAGGCATACTTGAACAGCTTCCAGAAGTTCCACTTGGTCTCCCCGGCCACGCGCTCCACGTTTTCATAGGGCAGCCAGTAAGTCTTGAAGCCAACCCAGCCGAAAATCCCCTTGGAGAAGCGGTTGTACTCGCTCATTTCGATGATGGCGTCCACCATGTCCCGCTTCATCAAGCGGAAGTCCCGGGCCCCGTCAACGATGTCGGAGTCGGAGACCTTGTTGATGATCTGGTAGAACTTGTGGGCAAACCAGCTGCGGACTGGCGGCTCGCCCGACCGGTCTTCCCGGCGGGTAGCGACGGAGTCGTATTCGCCTGAGTCCAAAATAGCGATCATCTTCGGCAGCAGGGCCGGTGGGTCCTGCAGGTCGGCGTCCATGACCGCGACATAGTCGCCGTGGGCATTGACGAAGCCAGCGTACATGGCCGCTTCCTTCCCGAAGTTTCTGGAAAAGGAAATGTAGTAGACATGCGGGTCTTTTTTGGCAAAATCCTTGAGGATTTCCAGTGTCTTGTCCCGGGAGCCGTCGTTGACAAAAATCAATTCATAGTCGTTTTTCAGTTCCTGCATCACTTTCGTGACGACTGGGTAGAACAGGGGCAAAGCCTCTTCTTCGTTGTAGCAGGGAACGATGATTGAGATCTTCTTCATAATGTTGCTGCTATGCCTTCTTTTCTTCTCTCTTCTTGAAAAAACCGCCGCGCCAAAGCAGGCCCCAAACGACCGCGGCAAATTGCCCTAGCAAAGAGACCGCGATGGCCAACTTGATCCAGAACGGCGTCTGGAATTCCAAGTAGGCGGTGTTGGTGCCCTTGGTCTTTTCGGGAACCGTTGGGGCGCCAACCCGGTTGCGCTTGTACTTGGTCAAGACCCGCCCGTTGACGGTCAGTTTGGACTGCTTGTAGGTAATGACTGGCAATTGCTGCTTGTGCTTGCCCTTCTTGGCCTTCCAGGTCAATTTCAAGCCGTGCTTGACCGCCTTGACCTTGACATTGCGGTTGTGGTTCATGACGGACTTGCGATAAGCGGCGGTAATCTTGGAGTTCTCCATCGTATAATACTGCTTCCACTTGTAAGTGTACAAGTGGCTTGGCACGTCAGGCTCTGGATCCCACTTGTAGACCGGCAGGTAGTCCGGAATGGCCTTCTCGGTCATGTCTAGGAAGGCTTGCAGGTCATGGGCGTGAGTGGCCGCGTTAGTGTCCACCAGCGCTTGCTTGCGCTGGTCATCCAGCTTGACTGGGTGATAGGCACCGTAGTCTTCCATCGCCTTCTTTTTCTTCTTTTTCTTCTCGCGGGAGCTGGTCTTTTGGGTCTCTTCGCCGAATTTGGTGTTCCGGCTGCGGCCAACGTTATTTTGGTAACCGGTCCAGGCATTGGCAGTCAAGATGACGACCAGGCAGTCGGCTGCCGCGAAAGTCAATAGACCGAGCGAGGCATAGGCCGCGGCCTTGACCCACTTTTGCTTGCGGCGCAGGATGTGCTCAAACGAAAGACCCAGCCCAACGATCAGCAAGGGGTAAGCGATGCAGACGAAACGGGATGGGAACTGAATGAAGCGGGCCAAGGCCGGCAAGTGGTTAGTGATCCGGTCCCATTCAACCAAGCGGGAGGCCAGAAGCAGCCAAAAGCCCCCATAAAGCGAGACGACGACATTGGCCCTGCTTTCCTTGCGCGTCCAGATCGCGTAGATAACCTGGGCGATAAAGGCGTAGGCCAGCCAGTAAGTCAAGCTGGCCCGCAGGTTGGAGGCCAGAATTCTAAACGGGTGGAAGGCCACCGTGGTGTGTTTCAAGTGGACCGCGTTTTCCAGCATCCTCATCGTCGCCGTTGGCGCCAAGGTATTGGTCTTGGACATCCAGTACAAAGGCAAGAGGGCATTAGCCGTCAAGAAGATGGTCAAAAGAACCGCCTTCAAGGTGTTCAGCAAGATCCCCCGCTTGTCTTCGCGCTTGATGATGGCATAGAGCCAGGCTGGCACCAGGAAAGCCATGTACATCAGCGCCGTGAGCAGGTGGACTTCCAAAGCGACCGTCATCAGGATGGTCAGCTTGATCCAGTGGATTGGCTTCTCTTTGTCATAGAACATGTCGCAAGCGACCAAAATCCCGTAAGGCATCAAGGCAGCGCCGATGCCGGAGAAGTTGGAGCCAGACTGCCAGCGCGGCAGCCAGCCGATAGTCATGTAGATGATCGTCACCAAAACGGCAATGCTGCCCCGTACATTAAAGCGGCGGACGGCCCTGTACATCCCCACGCCCCCGACCGCGAAGACCAGGAAGCTGGTGATAATTTGATATCGGTACCAGGTCCCGACCGCCAGCAGCAGCAACCCGTTCAAGTAGGCAAAGGCCGGGCCGTAAAGTGCGTTGATTACCCGGCCTGAGTGGCTAAACCCGTACAGGGTCATGAACCAGCTAAGGTTGCCGTTTCTAATTTGCTCCTCGGTTTCATAGAAGCGGTTGAAGTGGAAAATCGTATCGGAACCGATAATGATGTTCCCTGTTCGCATCTGCCGGTAGGCTAAATAGGCGGCAAAAAGAACGACCGCCAAATACGGCCAACAGGCCGCATAGTTGATCTTTTTGAGCTTTTTCATATTTATAGTCTTTTCCCTTTCTTCGACTAATCCGATGGCAGGGTATGCCAAATAAGCATATATCCTGCCTCGACATATTCCTAATAATACTATAGTTTCTGTGTTTTTCAAAAAAATGCGGCTAAAATTAAGGTAAGTATCATAAAAGCTGCCGATTATGCACGCCTTTGCATAAAAAGGCGTGCATAAGTGCTAGCGCGCAAAAAAAGACAGCCAGGGGATGGCTGTCTTCTAGGTAGTGTATATATGTTGTGTATGTGTATATCAGGGAAAGAAAAATATAAAAAATAGAGTTCATAGACTAAGATCTCTCTTGTCTATGCTTCATATCATACGGGGAAGTTATGAACAATTTGTGAACACATTTCTCCTCTTTCGTGAATTTTGCTTAACAAAATGCTAACTTTTACGAGATTGGACCTTTATGACAATTTTCTCCGCTGCTGTTGCACAAAATCCTTTTTTTGTCAAAAAAATTGCCGCGAATCTTGAGTTTTTGCAACAATTTCTATTTCTTTTAGTCTTTTTGGCGTGTATAATGTTCTTGTTATTGTGTTAAAAAATTTGATTATTGTAATAAGGAGAACAGGATTTTGTTACAAAACCTCTTGTATGAGTTCTTGTCAACCGGACTCATGATTCTTTTCGGTGTCGGCGTTCACTGCGACGAAGTATTGAAGGACACTAAGTACCACGGCTCAGGCCACGTTTTCGCCATCACTACCTGGTCATTCGGCATTACTGCCTGCCTTTTCATCTTCGGCGGTGTCTGCATGAACCCAGCAATGGCTCTTTGCCAAGCAATCTTGGGCCTGATCCCATGGTCAGCCTTCATCCCTTACACGATCGCTGAATGCCTTGGCGCCTTTGCTGGTGCCTTGCTCGCCTACTTCATGTACGCTGACCACTTCAAGGCTTCAGAAGGCAACGTTGACGGCATTGCTACCCGCAACATCTTCTCAACCAACCCTAACCTGCGCAACCTGCCAAGAAACTGGATGGTCGAAATGATCGCCACTACTGTTTTCTTGACTGGGATCCTGGCAATCGTGGCCAAGTTTGAAAAGTTCGGCCAAACTCCACTGCTGGTTGGTCTCCTGGTATGGGCCATCGGTATGGGCCTGGGCGGTACCACTGGGTTCGCCATGAACCAAGCGCGTGACCTCGGTCCTCGTCTGGCTTACCAAATCCTGCCAATCAAGAACAAGGCCAACAACGACTGGCAATACGGCCTGATCGTTCCAGGCACGGCACCATTTGCCGGTGCTCTGGTTGCCGCGGCCTTCGTTAAGTACGTTCTGAAGCTGACTTTCTAAAATCAGCCAATAAATCTCAAAAGATTAGGACGCTCATCTAAATTAGATGAGCGTTTTTTGGTATTTGGGCAATCGAATGTGGGAAAATCGCTGCAGTTGGGGGCTTTTCGGAAATCATTTACGCTTCAGCAGCTCGCTGCTGTGATTTGAGATACAAAAAAGGCTTCTAGAAGTGACAAAACTTCTAGAAGCCTTTTTATTCGTTAGAGTTTTTCCCAGATTCTTTTTGCATGCTTTTTTACCCAGGACGCGGGCGGCCAAAAGCTTGTTCTTACAGGATTCTTGTTTTGTAAAGGCAAACTTGCTTGCTGGTCTGGCGGCGTTTTAAGCGCTTTCGCGGCTGGAAGAAAGCAGCTGGCAGACAAGGTAAGCTAAAGGTGCGCAAGGCCTTGTGACAAACTGACAAATTACCAACAGATTTTAAGGAGCGTCACGAATATGCAGCACCAACACTTAACCATCAGTCAAAACAGCCTCAACCGGGCCTGGGCCAACAAAAAGCTGGTCGCCGGAGCACTGAAGACCGCCCACGTGCGGCCGTCCTACAGCAGCTACGAAGACCTGCTCCAGGACGGGATCCTGATTTATGCCCAAAGCCTCGATGAGGCGCCGAAATGCCAGGATCCAGCGGTCACCGACCGCTTTGCCTTCCGCCGGGTCTACTGGCGGACCCTGGACCAGCTGCGCCGCCACCAGCGCGACGAAGAAGCCGCGACCCCGCTGGACTTTGCCTATGACCTGGCCAGCTTGGACGAGTTCGAGCACACCGAGCGCGGCCTGCTGATCAAGGAAGCCCTGGAGCATTTAAGAGAGCCTGAGTACCTGGTCATCACCCTCAACCTCTGCAACGGCTTGAGTCTGAAGGAGATCGCCCAAAAGCAGCAGCTCTCCTACCGGACCGTCAACCGCCTCAAGCAGCACGGCCTCGACCAGCTCCGGCTGGATTTGGCCTGCTTGAAGGAAGATCTGGACTAAGCAAGGGCAAGCACCGGAAAAGCAGCAAAATCAGCAACAACTAACAAGCCATTAAAATTGACGATACCTAAAAACGGTTATTTCCTGGGAAATAACCGTTTTTCTTTGTCAGCAATGCCACTGGTGCTTCTTGCGATTCTCCCGCCAGAAGTAGTCCAGGTCCCCTACCTGTTCATCCAGCCACAGCTCATCGCCGACCAGGTGCAGATAGTCCTCCCAGCAGGTCTGGCGGACCTGGTCCGCGGCCTCCTTGACCGCCAGGCATTTTCCAGTCTTCAGCTGCTGGTCAAGCAGACTTCTTTCCGCCAGCTGGCGCTTGCTCTGCCTTTGGGCGATGCAGGCTCGGCAGCCAAAGAACTCTTCCGTCTGGTGCAGCCAGGATCCAATCAGGGCATTGTGGGCTATCGCTTCTCTTGCAGCCTTGCGGGCCCTGGCAAAAGTACGGGGGTATTCCAGCAGGAAGCAGCGGCAGCCGCTTTGGTCGACAAAGGCCATCTGGCCGTCAAGCTCCCGGATGGACCGGACCTGCTGGAGGGCGATCAAATCCACCCGCCCGCTCTTTAAGGCCTTGGGCGAAAACAGGGCATAGTGCCCCAGAGACAAAACGTGCTGGTCGCGCAGACCCAGCTTGTCATAAGCCAGATGCTCCAGCGGCCATAAGTCAAAGGGACAGCTGGCCAAGAGCTGGCGCAGCAGGCTGCTGGTGCTGGCTGGAGACAGCAAAAAGCCCTGCTCCTGGTCAAGAATCAGGCTCTTAGGGCCATTTAAGCCCAAGCCCGTCAAGTCATAGGCCACGATCGTGGCTGGGCTCAGGCGGTAGTTTTGGGCCATTTTTGGACATTGTTTTTCTTCGCTGATCAATTTGACCAGCTGCTTCTTATCATAAACGCGCATTGTGCAGTCGCTCCTTTTGTTTTTTAGTGATTTACGGGTTTGACTGCATCCAAAACTTTTCTAGGCTAATATATCATTTCCCGGGGAATTTTTAAAGCGCTAACATGCTCTCGCCAGCCTATTTATTTTTCCTGTCTGTCTTTTTGCGAGCCTGCTTGTTCTCATTGCTTCACAAATGGTTTATCATTATTCTGTTGGATATATGCCACATTATTTCCTATTTGTTTCAGCAGATAGACCTGAAAGAAGCGCACCTGAAGCAGGCCAGTCAGACTTATCCACATTTGGATAAAAGCTGATTTTTCCAAAGCAAAAGAAAACCGTTGATCACGCGATCAACGGTTTTCTTGTTGGATTTGCTTCTGGCTTAACTGCCTATTTCAGCAGGTTCTTGGCCAATTCAAAGTCGCCCAGGGTTGCTGAGCCGTTGTTGGCCACGGCTGGCCGTACGATCAGTTCATCCAAGTCAGGCGTTGCAACGTAGTCGTTGTTGAGCTTGGCAAAGAATGCGCGGACCCCCTTGAGGTCGTCTTCGGTTAAGACTGAGCCGCCAACGACCATCACGTCTGGCCGGGTGGTCAGGTAGGCGTTGAACAGGCATTGGGCCACGTAGTATTGGATGTAGGTAAAGACCTTGTTGTCGCGAGCCAGTTTTTCGCCCTTGATGCCAGTCCGCCCTTCCAGGCTAGGGCCGGCCGCCATCCCTTCAACGCAGGCGCCATGGAATGGGCAGTGGCCTTCATAGTCGTCGCCTGGGTAGCGGACGACCGGCATGTGGCCCATTTCCGGGTGGTTGTTGTAGCCAATGAAGTGGCCGTTTTGGATAATGCCGCCGCCAATGCCAGTCCCAATGGTGATGTACAGGTAGGTCTTTTCATTGTTTCTGCCGCGGGCCACGTATTCCCCGTAGCAGGAGCCGTTAACGTCTGACGTCAGGAAGACCGGCACGCCAAGCTCGCGCTCAAAGGTTCCTTTCAGGTCGGTCATGGACCAGCCTGGCTTTGGGGTCTTCAAGATGTAGCCATTGGTCTTGGAGTTCGGGTTAATGTCTACCGGACCAAAAGATGCAATGCCCAAGGCGGCTACCGGGTGCTCCTTGAAGAATTCCACGCTCTTTTGCAGGGTTTCTTCAGGGGTCGTGGTTGGGATCCGGCCTTCAGCCACGATCTGGTTGTTTTCATCAGCTACCGCCAAAACGAACTTGGTACCGCCAGCTTCAACGCTGCCTACAAATGTGTTAGTCATAATTTCACCTATACCTATTTAATACAAAATAAAACTAAGCTTCATCGCCAGGCTTAGAGCCAATGATGAGCGCCTTGCCTTCTAAAGTATAGCGGGAAATCGTGGTTGGCAGAATCAGGTGATCGCCTTTCTTAATATCATAAACTTGATCACCAATTTTCAGCTTGCATTCACCGTCAATTACTGATAAAAGACGGTACTTGCCGTCATCGATCGTAAAGTCCCCGCGCCCGGCAACGTCGAGCTTGAAGACGCCAAAGTATTCCGCCATCACGAATTGGGTGACGTGCACGCCGCCAACGTCCCATTCCTTATGGTTGAGCTTAGGCATCTTGAACGGCACTTCAACGGTATCGATGGATTGCTGCAGGTGGAGCTGGCGCAGCTTGCCGGTCTTCTTGTCAACCCGGTCAAAGTCGTACATCCGGTAGGTCGTGTCGCTGGACTGCTGGGTTTCCAAAACCATGATTCCAGCCCCAACCGCGTGCACCATGCCGTGCGGCACGTAGAAGAAGTCGCCTTCGTGAACTGGCACCGTCCGCAGGAGCTTCTTCCACTCCTTGTGGTGGATCATGTCCGCGAATTCTTCCCGCGTCTGGGCATTGTGGCCGTAGTAGAGCTTGGCGCCAGGCTTGGCCTTGATGACGTACCATGATTCAGTCTTGCCCAATTCTCCCTCGTGAATCCGGGCATATTCATTGTCCGGGTGCACTTGGACGGACAAATCTTGGTTGGCGTCCAAAATCTTGGTCAAAAGCGGGAAGACATCGCCCTTGGCGTTGCCGAAAAGCTCCCGGTGCTGGTCCCACAATTCATTCAGCTTAATGCCCTGGTAAGGGCCGTTCTTGATGCTTGCCGGGCCGTGCGGGTGGGCTGAAATCGCCCAAGCTTCACCGGTATGGTCACTGGGAATGTCATAGCCAAACTCGTCGCGCAGGCCAGTGCCGCCCCAGATTTTTTCATGAAAAACTGGCTCCAAAAATAATGGTTCTGCCATTTGCATTTAGTCTCCTTTGCACCTTCGATTGTGTTTCCGCTTGCTTATTTACTCCATTAACATCATAAGCTATTTTGCGGTCGGATTGGGAAAAAACAGCGAAAGTTCTTGCAAAAAACAACAAAAATCAATCCGCGTCCAGCTCATTGCTGTCGCTCAGCTTCCGGTACCAGTAGGCTGACTTCTTCAAGGTCTTCTTCTGGGTGTGAATGTCGTCGCGGATCAGCCCGTAGCGGTTCCGGTAGGCATTCATCCAGGACCATTTTGACTGTCCCATCAGATTAATTAGCATTATGTAAAATATCCCGAATTTTAACTTTTTCATCAGGACCTTATATCTGTATTTCAGGCCATTAATCCTTTGTGCTCTCGCTATGGAACCTGCCCAACCTATTTGCTCTCGCCATGGCACCTGCCCAACCTAATCTGGGATGCGAATTAAGATATTGTAGCTTTTCAGTTGCTAATTGTTTAGTAGTTTCATTTTCTGTATTTTTCAGTATTAATTCTAAATCCACTTCATAAAGGTCGGTTTTTTTAAGTAGCTTTTCAGCTGCTAATTGTTTAATAGTTTTATTTTCTGTATTTTTCAGTATTAATATTAAATCCTCTCTAGAAATGTCGGGTGTTTTAATTGATTTAATTAACCCGTATTGCTTTAAAGCCATTAATCGTAGTTGATCATCTAGTATACTTGACATCTGTTTCTCCTGTTTAACGTCACTGGGACTTTGTCGCAAAAAAAACCGTGCTCGATATACGAACACGGTTAAGTGACGTATATCCGTTTACAGTGGAGCACCTTACCGGTCGGCAGGTTGCTGCTAGGTCAAAGTGTGTAATCACTCACTAGCTCTTGATATAACACGTGATTTAATTGTTAGTTTAACTTTATAATATTTATTTGCTAATGTCAAGGCATTTCTTAAGTTTAATTAGCATTATGTAAAATATCCCGAATTTTAACTTTTTCATCAGGGGTAGCATTCTTATATCTGTGTTTCAGGTCATTAAGACTTCGTACTCTCGCTTTGGAAGCTGCCCAACCTCTCGCATCATGTGATCTGCGATACGAATTCAAACTCTCTTGGATGGCCTGACTATTAAGATGTTGCAGCTTTTCAGTTGCTAATTGTTTAATAGTTTCATTTCCTGTATTTTTCTGTATTAATTTTAAATCCGCTTCAGAAATGTCGGGGTTTTTAATAAGCTGTTGCAGCTTTTCAGGTGCTAATTGTTTAATGTATTGTTTTAAAGCCCATGATTGTAGTTGATCATATAGTATACTTGCCATCTTTTTCTCCTGTTTAACGTCACTGGGACTTTGTCACAAAAAAAACCGTGTTCGATATACGAACACGGTTAAGTGACGTATATCCGTTTACAGTGGAGCACCTTACCGGTCGGCAGGTTGCTGCTAGGTCAAAGTGTGTAATCACTCACTAGCTCTTGATATAACACGTGATTTAATTGTTAGTTTAACTTTATAATATTTATTTGCTAATGTCAAGGCATTTCTTAAGTATCCAAGCAAAAAAAGAGCCAGACTTCCGTCTGACTCTTGCTTTCGCGCGGCAGCGCCCTATCCTCGCAGGCAGTTTCCCACCAACTACTTTCGGCG
>NZ_JAOQBX010000032.1:0-21628 GCF_044902225.1 Lactobacillus sp. 23-2
ACATCGAGGTCTTCTTCAAGACCTGCAAGAGTTTCTTGAAGCTTGGCACTGAATATCACGGACTTTCATATGATGCATAGACTGCCCATACGGCTTGCGCTACATGTTCATGTCAGTTGAGAAGCGAGATGATGAAGACGATAGGACAATAGGCGAGCTCTTTTACTACATGGTGGACGAGCTTGTGGACATCACTTTCAATCACTCCCTTCAGATCCTAGTGGAAGCCATGTTCGAGAGCGTGAAAGAGATCTTCCAACCGACAGAAGAGCAGATGGAAAGGTTCACCAATGCTTTCATTTCCCGCTTCCCGAAGCACATGCAAGAGGCTATATCGCCATCACTAGCAGCTTAATTGAATATTTACTGGCTAAACTATTGAGTTTTCAAGGCTTCATAGTTCTTTTTGGTGTGGGAAGTTTAAGTTAGTTTTTTACTTATTTCTACAGAGGACAGTTGCACTTAACAGCTTTCAGCTGATAGCAAAATTTCTATAAGCGTTTATTTATCGTTTTTGTAGATTTATTAGTACTAGCCTCGCTAATCGCTGATATACCAACAATTGTGAAGATGGTTGAAGAAGGCCTTCGTGTTTTTATATTGTCGCTCAATTATCAAAAAAGTATTTCACAAGAATTAGGAAGGTCTTAGTTCCAACTGTTTTCGCCTAGTTTTTATAATCACATTCTTAAGATTTTCCCCAAAAGCCCATTATTGCTGTATTTGCCATTATTATTGCTAAACTACAATATAAAAGAATGGCGTTGAGCGATAAAAGATTTCAAAGAGCTTATTATTAAAAACCGCCAATGCTTCCTTTTAGGCAAACGAAAAGCCGCTGCTTATTTTTCTAAGCAGCGGCCTAAAATTATCGGCTTTTTCACTAAAATTGTCCCAAGTCTATCTGACTTTCTTACTTATATTTCCGAAAAATTTTCTCGGTTTCCCGTCCATACTCCGGCATCCCCAGCAAGTAGCAGTTCTTGACCGCCAGCTGGCAGTATTTCAATTTTTCTTCCTCCGGTTCTGTGCCGACACTTTTCCACAATTTGCCGGCTGAGATAACGGTTGCTATCCAAGTCGTAAAAATCCATGAAATTGCAGTATAGCATCGTCCATTAACTTGGACGCCTTTTTATTCCTAAAAGAATAATGTTCATCGTTCATTCAACTATTAATTCATATATTGCCAATAATTTTGCTAAAATAAAAAATTTTGGCGTTTTTTCGTGTACTAGTTATTGGAGGGAAAATTTCCTTTCTAGAAATGGAGGAAAAATGTCAAAAGCAAATTCAGCCGTCCGCGGCAGCAAGGACGTCATCCAAAAGATCCTACTGGACAAGAACGAGATTTTTGCTGATGTATTGAACGGCTTCATCTTCAATGGCAAACAGGTCATCAAGCCAGAGATGCTGGCAGACACAAACACCAGCAGCTACTACAAGGCTAATGGAGAGATTCACGGGCAAGACCGGGACGTGGCCAAGCTGCTGACGATCGACAAGACGAAAGTCGTCATTTCACTGGTCGGAATTGAAAATCAGACCAGGCCAGACAAGCACATGCCGGCGCGGGTGATGAACTACGATGCCGCAGCCTACCGCTACCAGCTTACCAAAAGCAAAACGCTCTACCCCGTGCTCACACTGGTGGTATACTACGGGAAAGAAGCTTGGAGCTACAACCGGAACCTGCTGGGGAACATCAATATGCAGAAGTTGCCCAAAGAAATGCGGCCGTTGATCAGCGATTACGAGATCAAGGCTTTTTACCGGATCAGCGACTTGTCGGCACAAGAGCTGGATAAGCGCTTCAGGAGCGCCTTTTTCTGCCTGGCGGAGTACTTCATCCAGACCAATGCGGGTGAAGAATACCACCCCAGCGCCAAAAAACTGTCGATCGAAGATATCCTGCTTCTTTTGGATATGATGAATGCTCTGTCTGGCACCCATGCTTATGACGAGTTAATCAAAGAATTAGGAAAAAGAAACAAGAACGAGGTGACTACCATGACTGAAGTACTGCCAGAATTCATGCAGGTCAAAATTGACCGGGCAAGGAAAGAAACGACCGAGAAGGTGACTAAAGAAACGACCGAGAAGGTAACTAAAGACTACTTGATCAACATCCTTAGCACCACCAACTTAACTCCAGACGGAGCCATGGACCTCCTAGGCATCCCCAAAGATGACCGGCCTATGTACAAGGACTTGCTCAAGAAAACAGGTGACTACCATGACTGAAGTACTGCCAGAATTCATGCAAGTCAAGATTGACCGGGCAAGGAAAGAAACGACCGAGAAGGTAACTAAAGACTACTTGATCAACATTCTTAGCACCACCAACTTAACTCCAGACGGAGCCATGGACCTCTTAGGCATCCCCAAGGATGACCGGCCTATGTACAAGGACTTGCTCAAGAAAAAGTAAGCAGCAAAAAAAGCGGACAAGTTTGCCTTGTCCGCTTTTCTTACGCATTATTTTATAATTCATCACCGTTTGAAGCGATAACCTTTTGGTACCAGTAGTATGAATCCTTAGGCAGGCGCTTAAGAGTACCTTCACCCTTGTCATCACGGTCAACGTAGATGAAGCCGTACCGCTTGGACATTTGACCAGTTCCGTTAGAAACGCAGTCAATGCAGCCCCAAGTCGTGTAGGCAAGCAGGTCAACCCCGTGTTCAACTGCCTTGTCCATCGCCTTGATGTGCTTTCTCAAGTAGTCAATCCGGTAATCGTCATGAACAGTGCCATCTTCCAGCTTGTCAACGGCACCAAGACCATTTTCAACAACCATCATTGGGATGCCATAACGGTCATACATCTTTTCCAAGTACAGTTGCAAGCCGTCTGGGTCAGTTGACCAGCCCCATTCAGAGTATTCAAGATATGGGTTCTTAGCACCAGCAGCGAAGTTGCCCTTAGCCTTTTCGCCAACATCATGGGTGGTAACCATGTTTGACATGTAGTATGAGAAGGTGTACATGTCAACTTTACCTTCCTTCATGACTTCAAGGTCGCCGTCTTCAATCTTCAAATGAACATTGTGTTCATCCCATAAGCGCTTGGCAAAGCTTGGGTATTCACCCTTAGCTTGCGCGTCAGCACAGTAAAGCTGGCTCAATTCTTCTTCATAGCGGGCAGCCAAAGCATCCTTTGGGTCAGGGGTGCCTGGGTAGTAAACAGAACCGGCAATCATGTTCCCGATCATGAAGTCCGGGTTGATCTTGTGACCTGCAACAACTGCCTTAGCGGAAGCAACGAATTGGTGGTGCAGCTTTTGGTAAGCCTTTTGGTAATCTTCATCAGATGCCTTGCCATCGCCCACCATCTTCAAGAACATCAAGGATGAGTTGATTTCGTTGAAGGTCAGCCAGTACTTAACCAGGTCCTTGTATTCCTTGAACAAGGTGGTCGCATACTTAACGTAGAGGTCAATCATCTTGCGGTCTTGCCAGTCGTTATACTTTTCACCTAAGGCCAATGGATCTTCATAGTGGGAAATCGTAACTAATGGTTCAATCCCGTTCTTCTTCAGTTCTTCAAAGACTCTGCGGTAGAAGTCCAGCCCTTCCTGGTTTGGCTTGTCTTCTTCACCGGTTGGGAAAATCCGCGTCCAGGCAATGGAAGTTCTGAATACCTTAAAGCCCATGTCCGCGAACATCTTGATGTCTTCCTTGTAGTGATGGTAAAAATCGATCGCTACATGGTTCGGGTAGTATTCATTGTCAAAAATCTTCCCCTTAGCGCCCTTTGGCAAGGAGCTGGCAAACATCCCAGCTACTTTGCCATCCTTGCCATCCAAGGTATAAGTCAAGTAACGCGGGCTTTCCAAAGAGCCGGCCGTGGTAATGTCAGTCACTGACAAGCCCTTGCCGCCTTCGTTGTATCCACCTTCAACTTGGTTAGCTGCTACCGCGCCGCCCCACAAAAAGTCTTTTCTAAAATGAGCCATTATTTTTCCTCCTAAATTGTAAGTTCGAGTTTATTGCCATCTAAATCTAAAACAACCGCTTCATAATAACCGTCCCCCGTAACGCGTGGGCCACTGGTTAAAGTGAAGCCATCTTTGGTCAGTTGGTCGACTTTTTGATTTACCGCTTCTTTTGAGCCAAGGCTGATAGCCAAATGCGCAAAACCTAAGCGATTTTCAGAGTCATTTACCAAATGATCCAGGTGACCAAGTTCTAATCTCGCGCCATCACTAAAAGTCAGGAAATACGACGAGAAGCCTGTTCTTGGGTTATGATACTTTTCGCCAGCTGCAGCAGCAAAGTATTTTTCATAAAATGCCCTTGCCTTTTCTAGATCAGACACGAATAGGCCAACATGTTCAATTCGCATATCTCACCTCATTAAAATATTTCTTCCGACAAACAGTATGGTATCATATGAGAAAGCGATTACGCCCCATTTCTTAAAGCACTTAGGGACGATTCATAAAGGAGAAAAGAACATGCCCATTGCTTACGAAGAGGTCGACAATCTCGCCCGCCTCCCCTTCAAATTTTTCAAAAGATCAAATTACGCTCCTAAAGCCCCCACTCACTGGCATACCGGGATCGAAATTGATTATTTGGTATCTGGGGAAGACTTCAAAGTTGTCATTGCTGGCCAGACCCACCATTACAATTCCGGCGATATTTGGGCTATTGACCGCTCACAGATTCATGCCGCGACGGGGCACAAAGACCGGTCTTATTATGTAATGGGAATGATTATTGATAATACTTTTTTAGAAAAAGAATATCCTTCCAGTAAAAATTGGCGGATCAAGATGGAGCATATCAGCCGCGATACTGCCAGCTACCGGCAGTTAAGAAAAAATCTGATTACCATCGCTGAACTCGTCGACCATCCCATCAGTGACAGTATCCGCTTTTTAATTTTGAGCGAATTTTTTCAAATGATTGTCCTGATCGACAGCGAATATACTGAAAAAACGGACATCACAACGCCGCCCAACCAATCTTTGGCTGACACGGTGATCGCCTACATCGCCAACAACTCTTCCACCAATATCACGGCACAAAGCATTGCTGAACATTTTAGAATTTCACAAGTGACTTTAAATAAAGAATTGAGCCAAGTGACTAAACTTCCTTTAGGCAAATACTTAAAGCAAGTCCGGCTCATGCATGCCAGATACCTCTTGCTGAGTACAAATCATTCCGTCGCCTACATTGCCAATTACTGCGGCTTTTCTTCAGCCAAAGTTTTAGAACGTAATTTTAAAGCCTGGAAAAAATGACCCCCAGCCAATATCGGAAGGCCTTCAGCAAATATTTCAATGAATGAAAAAACGGACAAGCCAAACTTGCCCGCTTTTTCTTTAACCTGCAGTATTGCTCAAATGAATCTCCCTGTCAAATAACTGCCGCATCTCTTCAGTCAAGTTGTGCGCGATAAAAACAATAGTTGCGTCGGTTTGCAGCAGATTCTGCAGAATTTCCAAGCCATTGTGTGCATCGATGGCTGAAGTGCCTTCATCAATGAAAATCAGCTGACTGTTATGGATTTGTGCTCTGGCCAAAACCACTTTTTGCCGCTGGCCGCCAGACAGGGCATGCTTGCCTTGATCGAGTTCCGTATCTACTCCTGCCGGGAATTTAGCCAGATCTTTTTCCAAATTTACCTGCTTAGCAAAATGCATTACCCGGTCATTCAGCTTGAAGTTGAACATTGTAATGTTTTCCTTGATTGTACCTGGAAAGAGAACCGGATCTTGCGGAACATAACCGATTTGAGACAGGTCTGGCCGCTCAATTTCTTGCCCGGCTTCGTTTTTAAAACAAATCTTTCCAGTCGCCAATGGCAACTCCTGCAGGATCAGCTTGAAAAGCGTAGATTTTCCAGTCCCGCTGTCACCTGACAATAAGATTTTTTCTCCCCGCTTGATTTGAAAATCCGGATAAGTAATTTTTTCTTCATTACTAAAAGCTACAGACAAGTCTTGAACTGACAATGACTGAAAATGGTCCAAACTTTCTGTCTTTTCTAAGTGGTCGGTCTGAACTGCAAGCTGCTTTCTTAGCTTGGCGTTTAAAGTTTTGCTTGACTGCAAAACAGTATATTGGTTGACCACAACTCCCAATTCAGTAAAAATCGTGCTGGCAAAGTTGCCAATGCTAAAGAAGACGCCAAAATTCATCCGGCCAGTAATAATCAAGACACCTGAAACGAGCAAAATTAAGGCCTGGGACAATACGTTTGCGTCATTGTTAACGGCGCTGGCAAATTGCATCCGGCCGGACCGTCTGATATTGGCATCTTCAAGTTGCTCGCCTTGAGCAGTCGTCACTGCCAAAAGCTTCTGCTTGACGTGATATCTCTGCAAAACGCTCAAACCGCTAAACCATTTTTCCAGCATGTCGAGATAGCGTTTGTTTTCATTAGAAATATCATCCGTGGCCTTTTGCAAAGCTGGAGATAAAAATCGTGGCATGAAAAACATCAAGACTGCAAGGGCCAGAATTACCAGCAATAAAAGCCAGCTGTAGGTAAAGACGATGATTGAGGAAAGGACTACATCCAATCCACAAGCGGCAATTTTCAGCCATGGAGCCAGAAAATTTTCACCCAGCATGTTTAAATCTTGGGTCAAGCTGTTTTGAACGCTAGAAACTTTCGGTGCCCTATTACCGCTGTTGTAGATTTTTTCCACTTCAGCAGACCGAAGCTTGTGGAAATACTCTTGAGTCTGTTTATCATACAAGTAATTGGCTCTATAAGACAGGCCGCTACCGATGGCATCGACCACAACATTGATCCCGATAATTGCCACGAAAAGCAGCAGGTTTCCTTTGCGCAAGCTATCCCCCAGCAGCGTCAGCAAAGCGTTGTTGCCCGCCAGAAGCGCGCTGCCGCCAATAACTAAAAGAATGATCGCAATAAACCTAACTCGATTGCCCTTGATAAAATCTGAATAATACAGAACACTCACAACCTTTTTAAAGAATTCCCCCACGTTTCCATGTGTTAAGTATATATTAAAAAATAAAAAAGTTAAGTGAGTTTTTTCATTTTTACACAAAAAAACTACCCGGCAATAACCAGGTAGTTTCCTCAGCGGAGAAAATTCCGCTTATTTTATTCGTATTCAATAGTTGCCGGCGGCTTGCTCGTTACGTCGTACAGTACACGGTTAACCTGCTTAACTTCGTTGACGATCCGCACGGAGATCTTCTGCAGAACATCCCATGGAATCTGGGCAAAGTCAGCCGTCATCCCGTCAATTGACGTCACGGCCCGGATGCCCAGGCCAAGGTCTGGGAATGGCTTTCACTCTTTTTTAAGCAGCAGCCGAAAAATTTGATCGCTAGAATTCAATGTCGATATGAATCTTAATTCTACCTTTAGCGCTCATGAACCTCACCCCCTAAGCTCGTCAAACTTCATCGCCAAATACAATTCGATTTTTCATTCACGAATCATCCCCCTTTTTTGAAAGATTTCGCGTTTTAGTATAATCTGATAAAAAAATAGATAAATAAAAGGTCATACCTGCAAGCAAAATTGCAGATATGACTTTTTTACATATGCTCATCTAAAAACTTTTGAACCTCTTGTCCGTATTCCGCCATCCCTAACAACTGATAATTCTGAACCGCCAGACGGCAATATTTCATTTTATCCGCGCTTGGTTTGGCTTGATAGGCTAGCAAATTCTCAAAAAACAACAGCGAGTTCTTGTAGAAAAACAGCTCTGGCCTGGTTGGAATCTGCTTGCCTGCCTCGATAAAATACTCTGTTCCATTCGCTTCTCTCTTCTCAGCAAAATCAGTCAGCAGATTATCAATAATCGCCAGCAGGGCAACTTGAATATCTACATCTGTCGTCTGCCTGTATTTTTCTACAATTTGCCGGCTTAGATAACGGTTGCTTTCCAAATCATAGAAGTCCATGAAGTTACAGTACAGCATTAACCGCTTTTTATCAAAAGCGGCAATATTAAATATCTTGTCCTTAATCTTCTGCCGCAGAGCTTCATTTGCCTCTTGATCATCTTTAATTGTTTCCATCCAGCCCTCAATGATCAAGAGCTGCTCTTCCTTGTCTGGAAAGTTGCTGGCTTGAACCTCTTTAGACAATTGCTGAAAATCTGCTTGATTTCCGTGGTAATATGCCTGCATCAACCGAGCCCGTAAATTCTTTTCCCACTTCTTCTGCTGATCAGCATTCCCTTCCAAGTGACTGAAGAATTCCCATAAAGGGATGTGGTTAGCCTCCAGCAGCCTCAGCAAATCTTCAGCGCTTATCCGGTTTAGCCCTTTTTCAACTTTCGAATAGAATGAAGGGCTGATCACGTTGCCTGCCCATGACTTTTGTGTTTTTCCCTGCTCTATGCGGTATTTTTGAAGTAATTCGCCAATTTCCATCTCTAGCTCCTTCACTGTCAAATATGACATTTTTCGCTAACCAGTTCATGAAGCCTTATCTTAAAGCAAAAATCTTTTTTACGAAAGCTGGTTCAACAATGAATTCTTTTCTCAATAACTTAAACTTCCGCCGCTTTGCCACCGGTGGACTCCTGTCAGCCGCAGGCGACGTCTTCTTCTATCTGGCATTTATGACTTATGCCAGCCAAATGCACAACTATTCTTTAGCTATCTCTTTAATTGCAATCTCTGAAGCCGTACCAAAATTTCTAGAGATATTTGCTGGCTACTTAGCTGACAAAAGCAATCACAAATTTCGTAGTATCGTGCTGACCGCGCTTTTACGCTGTCTCTTATACGCCTTGGCAGCTCTGCTTCTAGCTTCTAAGGTTGACCAATGGAAACTCCTGCTGGCCATCATCACCATCAACTTCTTATCCGATCTTTGTGGCTCCTACTCTTCGGGGCTGATAGTTCCGCTCGTGGTCGACCTAGTTGGACAAGATAATTTCGGTGAAGCAGAAGGATTCGTTAGCGGTACTAAACAAATTATCGACGTTCTGGCTCAATTTGCCGGGGCTGGATTAATCCTGGTTCTTTCCTATGCTGCTCTGGCCTGGATCAATTCTCTGACTTTTCTGATCGCCGCGGTTCTTTTTGCCTTGGTTAGCCGGAAGACTGGTCCGGTTCATGCAACTACCAACAAAACTCCAGCTTTTTGGCAAACCATGCGGCAGGCTTATCAGCAAACACAGAAACAGTCTGGGCTCTTAACCATCATACTTGTTTTAGCAGTAATTAATGCCTCACTAGCCGCGATTGAGCCCTTGTTTTCAATTACTCTGGCCGCTCACAAAAATAGCATGGTCATTTTAAGCTACAGTTTTACCCTGGCGCTGACCAACGTAGCAGCAGCAATTGGGGCAGCCGTTGGCAGTATTTTTGGTCAAAAGATTTTCCGTTCAGTCAACATTTTTAATCTAGCTAGCTTGACCGCCTTATCCAGCCTATTGACCACGCTGAGTCTTTTTTACCATAACGGCTGGCTAACTGCAGCTTGGTTCAGTCTCTTAGCAGCTTTGGCCAGTGCTGTTTCCATCAAAATGACCCAATGGCTGGTAACTAGCGTTGATCGGCAAATTTTGGCTTCAACTGTTGGTCTGCTGAATACCATTCTGATGGCGGCCAGTCCTTTGATTACAACTTTGGTCACCACTCTTTCTAGTTTTAGCTTGACCTGGGCAATCATCAGCTTACTTGCCTTAGAAGTTGCCGCTTTGGCAGTATTAATTGCCCTCAACCAGCGGCTTCGACTATCTCAGCCTAACAAGTAGCATGTCATAAGTCAAATGCGTCAGATCAATACCACTTTGACATCAACTCGGCTTATTTCTGCTGGCAAAGCCCTTATAATTTTGAAGTGACGAAAGAAGTGACCAATGAGGTGACTAGAAAAAAACACTGAAAAGGTGACTAAAGATCACTTGTTCAACATTCTAAAAACTACCAGTTTAACTCCGGACGAAGCCATGGATCTCCTGGGCATCCCCAAGGCTAATCGACCTATGTACAGAGATCTGCTCAAAAAAATAAGCAACGCAAAAGCGGACAAGCCAAGCTTGCCCGCTTTTTCTTTGTTGACCTGTACTAGGCAACTAGTGTTGAGTTCTTTAGCCTACATAAGAAAAAACTACCGAGTCAGCTAACCCGGTAGTTTCCCCAGCGGAGAAAATTCCGCTTATTTTATTCGTATTCAATGGTTGCAGGCGGCTTGCTCGTCACGTCGTAGAGTACGCGGTTGACCTGCTTGACTTCGTTGACGATCCGCACGGAAATCTTTTGCAGAACATCCCATGGAATCTGGGCAAAGTCAGCCGTCATCCCGTCAATTGACGTCACGGCCCGGATGCAGACAGCATAGTCGTAAGTCCGGCCGTCGCCCATGACCCCGACGCTCCGCATCCCTGGCAGAGCAACAAAGTATTGCCAGATGCTTTCTTGCAGGCCCGCGTTCTTGATTTCTTCCCGCAGGATCGCGTCCGCGTCCCGGACGATCCGCAGCTTCTCTTCAGTAATTTCGCCGATCACGCGAATTGCCAGACCTGGGCCTGGGAATGGCTGCCGCCATACCAGGTCATGTGGCAGACCCAGCTTTTCACCCAAGACCCGGACTTCATCCTTGAACAATTGCCGCAGCGGCTCGATCAGCTTAAACTGCATGTCCTTTGGCAAGCCCCCGACATTGTGGTGGCTCTTGATCGTGTGGGCCGTATCGGTCCCTGATTCAATGACGTCAGTGTACAGCGTCCCTTGTGCCAGGAACTTGGCGTCCTTGATCTTCTTGGCTTCATCGTTGAAGACCTGCACGAACTCGTTGCCGATGATCTTCCGCTTCTTTTCTGGGTCGGTTACTCCAGCCAGCTTGGACATGAAGCGTTCCTTGGCGTCGACTCTGACGATGTTCACGCCCAGCCCTTCCTTAAGGGCAGCCATGACTTCTTCGCTTTCGTTCTTTCTAAGCAGGCCATGGTCAACGAAGATCGCCGTCAATTGGCTGCCAATTGCCTTGTGAAGCAGGGTTGCCGTAACGCTGGAGTCAACCCCGCCAGAGATCCCCAAGATGACGTTGGCATCGCCGACTTCTTCTCTGATTGAGTCAACGGACAGCTTGATGAAGTCATCCATGGTCCAGTTGTCCTTAGCCCCGCAGACGTCAAAAGCAAAGCGGCGCAGGATGTCCAGACCGTATTCTGAGTTGCGGACTTCCGCGTGGAATTGGATGGCGTAGAATTTACGGGCTGGATCAGCCATTGAGGCGATTGGGCAGTTCTTGCTTGAAGCCAAGACCTTGAAGCCTTCCGGCACCTTGGTTACCAAGTCGCCGTGACTCATCCAGACGACTTGCTTGTCTGGCAGCCCCTTGTACAAAGGACTTTCTGGCTCCTTGACTTCAATGTGGGCTGAGCCGTATTCAGCTTCGCCGGCCTTTTCGACCTTCCCGCCCAATTCCTTGGTCATCAGCTGCATCCCGTAGCAGATGCCCAGGATTGGAATCCCCAGCTTGAAGATTTCCGGATCAACGCCCAAGGCGTTTTCATCGTAGACGGAGTTTGGACCGCCAGAGAAAATGATCCCCTTAGGCGCGATTTGCTTCACTTCTTCAGCCGTAATCGTGTGCGGCAACAGTTCAGAGTAAATGCCAAAATCGCGGATCCGGCGGGTAATCAGTTGGTTGTACTGGCTGCCGAAGTCCAGAACGATGATCTTGTCAAAATTGCTTAAGTCGATTTTTGCCATTAGAAGTCAATGCCTCCGTAGTTAGGAGCAGGCTTGCTCATCATAACGTCGTGTGGGTGGGATTCACGCAGGCCAGCGTTGGAAATGCGGACAAACTGCGCGGTGTCGATCAGCTTTTGGATGTTTTCAGCCCCGCAGTAGCCCATGCCTGAGCGCAGGCCGCCAAGGATTTGATAGACCACGTTGCGGACGGTCCCCTTGTATGAAACTACGGCTTCGATCCCTTCTGGAACCAGCTTGTTGGCTTCGTTGACCCCGCCTTGGAAGTAGCGGTCGCTTGACCCGTGCTGCTGAGCCATGGCGCCAACTGAGCCCATCCCGCGGTAGGACTTGACCAGACGGCCGTCGCTGCCTTGTTGAACGTCGCCAGGAGCTTCTTCAGTCCCTGACAGCATTGAGCCCAGCATTACGGCGTTGCCGCCGGCTGCCAAAGCCTTGACCACGTCGCCGGAGTACTTGATCCCGCCGTCAGCGATGATTGGCTTGCCAAATTCCCGAGCTACGTTAGCCGCGTCGTAAACGGCCGTCAATTGCGGAACGCCAACGCCGGCAACGACACGGGTGGTGCAGATTGAGCCAGGTCCAATCCCGACCTTGACCACGTCAACGCCGGCTTCAAACAAGGCCCGGGTGCCTTCAGCGGTAGCAACGTTGCCGGCAATCAAAGTCTTTTCTGGGAAGTGGTCGCGGATTTCCTTGATCTTGCGCAAAACGCCGGCTGAGTGACCGTGAGCCGTGTCGATGACGATGGCGTCAGCACCAGCTTCAAACAAAGCTTCAGCCCGTTCAAAAGTGTCGCTGGTTACGCCGACAGCGGCAGCCACGAGCAGCTTGCCGTTGGCGTCAACGGCCGCGTGCTTGTCTTCTGGCGTGATTTCAGTGTTCTTGGCCAGTCTTACTTCGTCAGCCTGGGCCTTAATTGAAAGGTTTTTGTGGATTACGCCCAAGCCGCCCATCTTAGCCATGGCCGCTGCCATCTTGCCTTCCGTTACCGTGTCCATCCCAGCTGAGATCAGCGGAATGTTCAGCTTCAGATTTGGAGCAAGTTGGGTTGACAAGTCGACTTCGTTTGGCAAAACGTGACTTTCAGCCGGAATCAGCAATACGTCGTCGAAAGTGATACCTTGTTTAGCAAATTTGGTTTCCCACAAAGACATGATTTCTTCCTTTCAAAATAAAATGTCGATAGGTTACTTTTTAATTAAACCACTTTACACGTTTTTTCCCACTCGGTCAACAAAAAACGAATCTTTCTCGGGATTTTTTAATTGATCGTTTATTTTTGCGTTTTTTCATGACCTTTTTCCTGTTTTTCATTGAATTAATTCGGCTTTTGCTGTATGCTATTTATTAATCATCATTAATAATTCTTACTTATATATCGTCATAATCAGGTTGACAGTCTCTACCCGGAACCGTAAATTCCGGACTATAGGTACAAGAAGCAAATAGAAAAGCCTAAGTGCTTGTCATGATCTTCTTTTGCCTATCGTTGGCAGAAGAAGTTTTTTTATTTTCAGAGGAGTTTCATACGAAATGAAAATTTTGGAAGAACGCATCAAGAAAGATGGCATCGTTTTGCCTGGCGACGTGCTGAAGGTCAACTCCTTCCTCAACCACCAAATCGATCCCCAGCTGATGATGACCCTGGGCCAGGAATTTGCCCGCCTGTTCAAGGATGACCAGGTCACCCGCGTTTTGACTGCTGAAGCCAGCGGGATCGCGCCGGGCATCATGGCGGCTTACTGCCTCAAAGTGCCAATGGTCTTCGCCAGAAAGAAGAAGCCTTCAACGGTGACTGACGACGTCTACACGGCTGAAGTCTACTCCTACACCAAGCACGTGACCAACACGATTTCCGTGGAAGCCAAGTTCCTCCACAAGGGCGACCGCGTCCTGGTCATCGACGACTTCTTGGCCAACGGCGAAGCCGCCAAGGGGCTGATCTCTTTAGCTGAGCAAGCCGGGGCTGAGGTCGTTGGGGTCGGCGTCGTCGTGGAAAAGGCCTTCCAAGGCGGCCACGACTGGCTGCTGGACCACGGCTACCGGCTTGAGGCTCTGGCCAGCGTCAAGAGCCTCAAGGACGGCAAAGTCGAATTTTAAATAAGTTATTCAAATTTAGATATTAGTTTTTCAGGTTGATTTTATTTTAGGGAGTATTGACAAAATTATGAATCAAGCCAAAAATACCGAACCTTCGCAAGCCCGTTCCTTTGTCCTGGGCTTGCAGCACCTGCTGGCCATGTACTCAGGGGCCGTGGCGGTGCCGATCCTGATTGGGAACGCCCTCCACTTCAGCTCCGAGCAGATGACCTACCTGGTCTCCATCGACATCTTCATGTGCGGGCTGGCCACTTTAGTCCAGCTGCTTAAGAACCGCTACTTCGGGATCGGCCTGCCGGTCGTTCTGGGCTGCGCCATCCAGGCGGTTGCTCCCCTGATCTTGATCGGGCAGAAGTACTCAATCGGCACCATGTACGGCGCCATCATCGTTGCCGGGATTTTCGTCTTCCTGATCGCCGGAGTCTTCTCCAAGATCAAGAAGCTCTTCCCGCCAGTCGTAACCGGGACCTTGATCACTACGATCGGCTTGACCCTGATCCCAGTCGGCATCCAGAACCTGGGCGGCGGGTCAGCCACGGCCAAGGACTTTGGGGATCCCAAGAACCTGATCGTCGGCTTCGTCACCATTTTGGTGATCGTGGTCTTGCAAGCCTTTGCCAAGGGCTTCATTTCCTCAATTTCCGTTTTGATCGGCCTGATCGTCGGCACGGTGCTGGCGGCCTGCATGGGGATGGTTTCCTTCACGCCCGTCGCCCAGGCGTCCTGGTTCCACTTCCCGCAATTCTTCTACTTTGGCACGCCAAAGTTTGAATGGTCATCCTGCCTGACGATGATGATCATCGCCCTGGTTTCCATGGTTGAATCCACCGGCGTCTTCTTCGCCCTGGGCGACCTCCTGGGCAAGGAAATCACTGAAGATGACTTGAAGCGAGGCTACCGGGCTGAAGGTCTGGCCCAAATCCTGGGTGGCTTGTTCAACACCTTCCCTTACACCACCTTCTCCCAAAACGTCGGCCTGCTCCAGCTGTCAGGCATCCGCTCCAAGCGCCCGATCTACTGGGCAGCCGGTCTCTTGATGGCTATGGGCCTTTTGCCTAAGGTCGGGGCCTTGGTTACGATCATGCCAACGGCTGTCTTAGGCGGGGCCATGGTAGTCATGTTCTCATCCATCGCCGTGCAAGGGATCAAGATGCTGCTGAAGGTTGACTTCAGTGACAACCACAACCTCTTGATCGTCGCTATTTCCATGGGCTTGGGCCTGGGCGTGTCAGTTTACCCAAACATCTTCCAAGCCCTGCCGCAATCCTTGCAGCTGTTCCTGGAAAACGGGATCGTGATCGCCAGCCTGTCCTCAGTCCTCTTGAACCTGATCTTCAAGGGCAAAAAGGGGCTGGATGAGGATTAAAAAACCATTTCCGTATCATGCACTTTTGCTTCTGATCCGTTAGCCTCAGCTGTCTTGCTCAACATCTCAAATCTATCTCTTAAATCTCAATTTAAAGCTATCTTTAACATCTATCGCACATTTTTAATTCAGCTGAGGACAAAAAGCCCCTCTTCCGTTCCGGAAGGGGGGCTTTCTTTCACCGTTAGTTCTATTGCTGTTTTAATGTCCTTCCAGTCCCGTCAGCAGCTCCACGTGCCGCAGGTTGGCTAAGTCGATGGCCTGACCGCCAATAATGATCTGGTCTTCCGTATAGCCGGCAACGAAGCCCGCGATTTCCTGGGGCCGGTCCCCGTTCGCGTCCAATTCCTTGAGCTGGACGGTCACGGGCTGGTGGCGGCTGAAAGCCAGGCAAAGCACTTGGTCGCACTCTTCCCGCGTCATCTCCGTCCGCTCCGGTGCCGTCCATTGGCTCTTGGCCGCTGCTTGCTTGATCCGGGCCGTATGATCGCTTAAAAAGAAGCCCGCCCACTTCTTCATCCCCCGGTCCTGATAATGAGCAAAGAAATCGGTCACCCGCCGGTCGAACTCCTTACTCATAGGCGTTGCCCCCGTTATGGCCGCCAACCAGCCGGCTGCGGGCCAGCGCCGTCGCGCCTGGCAGCAGGCTGGACGCCCGCACGACGCTGGCAAAGCCGTACTTCTTCCGCAATTTGTCGACCACCCGGTCCCGCTGCTTGCGCTTGAGCTGCTGGTCTGGGGAAAGGAAGAAGGTCAGCTGCTGGCCAGTGTCGGGAACCAAGCAGCTGTAGGTCACGCCCAGGTGCCGCACGGCCTGGCCGCCCCACTTCTTCCGGAACAGAGCCCACAATTCCGCCACCAATTCGCTGGAAACGTCAGTTGGCGTGATCTTTTCCTGGATGCTGAAGCCCGCCGGATCGGCCTCAAAGTCAGCATAGCCGACATACAGACCCACCCGGCCAGCAAGCAGGTGGTGGGCCCGAATTCTGGCCGCCACTTGGTCGCCGATCTCCTGAATGACGATCTCAATCTGCCGCTGGTCCTCATAGTCCCGGTTCAGAATCTGGGAGTTCCCGTAGCTCTTGCTTTTGGGCTGATACTTGTGACGGATGATGCTCCGGTCCACCCCCCAGCTCATGGCGAAAAGCTGGTCGCCAATCAACCCGAACTCCCGCTCCAAAAGTGCCGGATCGCTGTGGGCCAGGTCATACATGTTGTTGATCCCCAGGCGGCGCAGGCGATTGGCCGTCCGGACATTGATCCCCCAGACATCCTCCAGCTTGGGGATCTTCCAAATGGTGTCGGGCACGTCGATGTAATGCCAGCGGGCAATCATCGAGGTCCGGTGCTTGGCTGAAATGTCCATCGCCAGCTTGGCCAAAAGCGGGTTCTCCCCGATCCCGCAGGTCGTGTACAGGCCCAGGTGGTCATGAATGTCCTTCTGAATCTTGCGGGCCACCAAATATGGATCATCCCCAAACAAGTGCCAGGACTCGGTCATGTCGATCATGCTTTCATCAATCGAATAGACGTGAATATCCTCATCGGCCGCGTACTTGCGAAAAATCTGCAGCACCTCCATGCTGCGCTTGATATAGAGGTTCATGTGGGGCTCAACCAGCAGCAGATCCGGTGCCTGCCTTCTCGGTGGCAGCTCCCGGGCCCGCATGACATTGCGCAGGCCATACTTCTGCTTGGCCAGGGGCGAAGCGGCCATGATCAAGCCAGAGCCCCACTTGGCCCCCGGCTGGCTGGACATGACGGCCAAGACGGCTTCCATCGGATTCAATCCCAGGCGCAGCGCTTCGCATGAGGCAAAGAAAGACTTGTTGTCGATCATGAAAATGACCCGGTGCGGCTCATAGCGGTAGTCATACATTTGAATCCACTTCTTTCTTGAACGTTTGTTCGAAATCATTATACCGAACTTTTGTTCGAAAAAGCAAGCGAACATGGCCAAAAAGACAAAAAAGAAATCTTCCCAGGAAAATTCCCGAGAAGACCTCTGGCGATACTTACTTTCTGGCCGCGTTTAAAGGCCCGCGGCCGGGCCTGAAAGAAGATGAGTACAACGAACGATGTGCTTCTCATCCTTCCCCCAAGGTGTAACCCTTTACATTCCTATTATAACCCATCTTCGGATCAAAAGCTTTGTCCAGGGCCCGTGGCAGCTTGCATTTTTTCAAGACAGCTTTTCAAGCCTTTTAGTAGTCGCCGTCCATGATCGTGTTCTTGACGATGACGTAGTCGACGCGCTTGATGGCTTCCAGATCCCGGCCGCCGGCGTAGGAGATTGAAGACTGCAGGTCCTGCTTCATCTCGTCCAAGGTGTCGGCGATGTGGCCACGGTAAGGAACCAGCATCTGCTTGCCTTCAACGTTGCGGTAGGCACCCTTTTGCACTTCTGAAGCTGAGCCCCAGTACTGCTTGTAGGTCTTGCCGTCGATCTTGATGACGTTGCCTGGAGATTCTTCATGTCCGGCCAGCATTGAGCCGATCATGACCATGCTTGCGCCAAAGCGGACTGACTTGGCGATGTCGCCGTTGTGACGGATCCCGCCGTCAGCGATCAGCGGCTTTCTGGCAACCTTGCTGCACATGCGCAGGGCCGCCAGCTGCCAGCCGCCAGTCCCAAAGCCGGTCTTCAGCTTGGTGATGCAGGCCTTGCCCGGGCCAACGCCAACCTTGGTCGCGTCCGCGCCGGCATTTTCCAGCTCACGGACAGCTTCTGGCGTAGCCACGTTGCCGACCGTCAAGAAGGTTTCCGGCATCTTTTCTTTAATGTACTTGATCATCTTGATGACGTAGACTGAGTGCCCGTGGGCCACGTCGATGGTGGTGTATTCCGGGATCAGCCCCTTTTCCACCAGCTCATCGATGAACTTGTACTCATCATCCTTGATGCCGACGGAGATTGAGGCAAAAAGGCCCTTGTCATGCATCATCTTGATGAAGCCGGCCCGCTTTTCCGGTTCAAAGCGGTGCATGACATAGTAGTAGCCATTTTCCGCCAGCCAAACGGCCAGCTTCTCATCAATAACGCTTTCCATGTTGGCCGGCACCACTGGGATCTTAAAAGTTCGGTTTCCAAATTTAACGCTGGTGTCGCATTCCTTGCGGCTCTTGACGATTGCCTTGTTGGGCACAAGTTGGATATCGTCGTAATCGAACGCTTCCATGCTAAAGTAGTTGCTCATCTATTGCTTGCTCCTTTTTCAAATTACCTTTGATACTTTACTTACATTCCGCTCAAAAGTCAAGCATATTCGAACCATTCACGAACGTTCCGAAAATATTATTCGGATTTTTTATTGACTAATCCACAGGTAAATGCTAATCTTTCTTAGGTACAGTTAAAGATTATTTTGAGGTGAAAATATGACATCAATCGCAGTTGTCGGCAGCCAATGGGGCGACGAAGGCAAGGGTAAGATTACGGACTTCCTGGGGACTACAGCAGACCTCTCAGTCCGCGCTAACGGTGGCAACAATGCAGGCCACACCATCGACTTTGATGGCCAGGAATTCAAGATGCGCCTGATCCCATCCGGCATCTTCGCTGCCAAGCACGGGGCCGTAATCGGCAACGGGGTCGTAATCAACCCTGAAGTGCTGCTCGGCGAATTGGACAACTTGGAAAAGCATGGCATCGACACCAGCAGCTTGAAGATCTCAAACCGCGCGCACATCATCATGCCATACCACGTAATGCAAGACACTTACGAAGAAGAAGCCAAGGGCAGCCTGAAGGTTGGGACCACCAAGAACGGGATCGGGCCAACTTACATGGACAAGGCTTCAAGAATCGGCATCAGAGTTTGCGACCTGATCGATCCAGAAACTTTGGCTGAAAAGCTGCACTTCAATTTGGAAGCCAAGAACGCCTTGTTCACCAAGGTTTACGGCAAGCCAGCCATGGACTACGATGAAATCTACAGCAAGTACGTTGAATACGGCAAGCGGATCAAGAAGTACGTCGTTGACACTTCAGTCTACGTCAACGATGCCCTGGACAAGAACGAAAAGGTTCTGTTTGAAGGCGCCCAAGGCATCATGCTGGACATCGACCAAGGGACCTACCCATTCGTCAGCTCATCAAACTCAGTTTCCGGCGGGATTGCCTCAGGCTCCGGCATCGGTGCCAACCGTCTGAACACTGTCCTGGGCATCTGCAAGGCCTACACGACCCGTGTCGGTGCTGGCCCATTCCCAACCGAACTGACCAACGCTACCGGTGACAAGATCCGTGACATCGCCCACGAATACGGCACGGTTACTGGCCGTCCACGCCGGGTTGGCTGGTTTGACTCAGTTGCCCTGCGTCACGCCAAGCGCGTTGCCGGCATCAACGCTTTGAGCTTGAACCTGCTCGATGTCTTCAGCGGCTTCGACAAGATCAAGATCTGCGTGGCCTACGACTTAAACGGCAAGGAAATCGACTACTACCCAGCCAACTTGAAGGAAGTTGAAGCATGCAAGCCAGTCTACGAAGAACTGCCTGCCTGGGAAGAAGACATTACCGGCGCCAAGAGCTGGGAAGACCTTCCAGAAAACGCCCAAAAGTTCGTCAAGCGCATCAGCGAATTGACTGGCGTTCCAGTCGTAACTGTTTCAGTTGGTCCTGACCGTGAACAGACGATCGTTCTGCAAGACCCATGGACTTTATAATCAAATGAAATTCAATTTCTTAGAGCAGCTCCAAGCAGGAGCTGCTCTTTTTTGGTGCCCCGCGGGGTTTTGATTGGCTTTTTTAATAGCAAAAGCAGTATAATAAGCCCTGGGGAGGCAGATAATTATGGCTACCTTAAAAGACTATAAAGCAACTATTGACTCTGTCACTGAGACAGAAATGTCCATTCTTGACAGCCTCGCCTACCTGCACGCCGAGCGGCTGCGCCGCGGCATCACGCAAAAGGAGCTGGCCGACCGGATCGGCATGAGCCAGCCCCAATTGGCCAAGATCGAAAAGGGGACCTCGCTGCCCAGCTTGAAGACCATGGCCCGCTATGCCGCTGGCCTGGGGCTGGTGGTTCACCTCAGCTTCACTCCCGCCGGCAAGCGGCAATCATCTAAATAGCCCGATATTCAATAAGTTATCCACAAAAAGGGTTCAAGCAGCTGCTTGGACCCTTTTTCCGTTAATTTAACTTTTTCCCATTACTCATCCACGTCAATGATCGTGATCTTGTAGTTGCCAATTGGCGCTTCCACGGTTACGGTGTCGCCGGCCTTGTGATGCATCAAGGCTCGGCCCATCGGACAGTCAAAGGGCAGCTTTCCGTCCAGGACGGCTTCTTCCATCCGGCCGACGATCTTGTAGCTCTCCTCTTCCCCGTCCTCTTCATAGCGGATGGTCACCGTCTTGCCCAGATTGACCTTCCCGTCCTTCTCGGTTTGAATCACTTCCGCGTACTTAAGCTGCTTGTTGAGATAGCGGACCCGGCTGTCCAGGTGGCGCAATTCCCGCTTGGCGGTTGAATATTCCGTATTTTCCGACAAGTCGCCCAGGGCCCGGGCCTCCTTGAGGTTTTGCACCCGGCGGGGCCGGTCGGCCTTGAGCGCGGCGATCTCGTCTTCAATCTGCTTGTAGCCTTCTGGCGTCATTTTTTGAAAATAAACCATGTCGTACTTGCCTTTCTTAATTTTTCATGGTCTAGTATAGCCCGTTTAAGGGGATTTTTCAGGATTTTGCTTAATTTTATAAATTCTTTCGTTAGCACTTGGAAAAGTTGAGTGCTAACTCTTTATTTTTTGAAAAAAAGAACTACAATATAATTTGAACAGAGAAAAAGGAAGCGGAAACATAAGTGATCCTTGTTTCCAATGCTTTTCCCTGTCTGCTTTCTGTATTGATCACGAATATTTTGTTGAAGGGAGTTTTATATTATGGCTAATGACTTAATGAACCGTTACAATGACTTATTCGATCACATGGGTGGCTGGCTCGACAACTCAAGAGACTTCTTGGACACCCATGCATTCAGAAACATTCTGCAAGCCGACGTTGCTGAAGACGACAAGGAATACACTGTCAAGATCGACGTCCCAGGCATGAGCAAAGACGACATTCACCTGGCATACAGTGACGGCGTTTTGACCATCTCCGGCCACCGCAGCACTTTCAAGGATGACAGCGACAAGAAGAAGAGCCTGATTCGCCAAGAGCGCAGCGAAGGCTCAGTCTCCAGAAGCTTTGCCTTGCCAAGCGTTGACAAGAGCCAGATCAGCGCTAAGCTGACCGACGGGGTCTTGACCGTGGTATTGCCAAAGACTAGCGCAGAAGAAAACGAAGACACGATTACCATTGAATAAGCCTAAGACGCTTGAAGAAGACCGCGAGGGCTGAAATCCTTGACCTGTTCAAGGGCCAGCCAATCGAGCTTTATCCTTTGGATTCTTTGATTAAAAAGCAAAAAGTTGTTAGAACTATGATATGACCCCCGAAATTAGGACACTAATTTCGGGGGTTATTTTCATGACTAA
>NZ_JAOQBX010000033.1:0-20216 GCF_044902225.1 Lactobacillus sp. 23-2
ACTATTGAGTTTTCAAGGCTTCATAGTTCTTTTTGGTGTGGGAAGTTTAAGTTAGCTAACAAAAAAGCCCGCACCAAACGATGCAAGCTTCAATTCTTATATTTATTCTCTATACGATTCTAGTCAAATTAGTTGCCAAATTTCGACTTATTCCATAATGCTTGTTGAAATACCCTTGACTTTCTTGATTTTGCCTTTGCTGTCAGTAAACATTCTTAACACGTTGCAGTAGTGGGTTTCCTCGCTCTTGCGGCCGTGTTTATAATGGATTGCTTTATAAATAATTGCGACGTTGTAGGTATGCTTACTTAGAGGTTCAATGTTCAGAACCTTATTACGAGAAGATCCATAATTATTGTAGGCAGAAACGTATCGTGTGTGGCTACGTGAACTGTCAGATAATATGGACATTTCATCATCTACAACCCACTGCTGAACAGCGCTGCGACTCGCGATTTTATACAATTTTCTGGCCCGCTGCTTGATCTTTTTGGACGTCATTTTTTTAGTATCATAAACGTATCTCGCATTACAAAACGTTTTGATGTTTGCCCTTGCTTTCTTGTCCGACGTTTTGACGTTCTTCTTCTTAGCTGCCAATACAGTTGATGACGTTGCTGTCATTGTTGGTGCAGCTACCCCTAAAAGTGCCAGGGCTACTGAAACCGTGCTGATTGCTTTCAGTTTCTTGTCCATAATCTTAACCTTTCATGCATTTACATAATATTAAGCATTTATACAATTTTATTTTCGTTTGAAATTTTTGTATTGTCAAGCCAAATTTAAGAAAAATGACTAAACAAAAGTAATACTTTTTCACATTTATCCGAAATCATGGTGAAAAAACAGTCCGCCCAATGACGGCAATGTCATTAAGTTAAGACATTGATTTTGAGCGGAGAACGCTTTAGGACACTCATCTAAGTTTGATGAGTGTTTTTTGTGTTTAATTTTTGAAACCAATAACGGGCTGGTGCACGACATCTTTAAGGACCTGGACCAGGCGGAAAGCTACGTGCACTATACCGGCCTGGACAAGATGATTTGCCATGAGGGGCTGAACTTCTGCCAGCGGATCGCTGAGGCGGGTGAAGACGGCTATTTCGTGGATTATGAATTGTCTCTGGCCTGCGCGGGCTTTCTGACAGAGCTTTCCAGGCACTACCATGCCAGAGTCCGGCTGGATTCCTCGCGCTTTCCCAGCAGCAATGTCCACTATGCTAATCCGATGACCAGGACGGGGATGATCATGAATTACCTGGTGGCTAATATTCAAGACGTGACTTTGGAAAAAATGGCCGCTCACTTCGGCTATCAGCCTAAATATTGGTCCCGCTTGATCTGGCAGCTTTTTGACCAGACTTTCAGCCAGCTGAAGACGGAAACCCGGGTGTCGATCAGCAAGTCGCTCTTGGAGCTGACCACCAAGAGCATTGAAGAAATCAGCATGATCGTCGGCTGCCCCAGCGTCAGCAGCTACTACCGAGCCTTCAGGCAAGCCACTGGGCAGACGCCTAGCGAGTACCGGAAAAATTTCAAGCAATGAAGCGATTTGTTGAAAATCAGCCCCAGTTGGAGACCTTTCGGGAACCAACCTTCAAAAAGTGTCCTCAAAAAATGCCTCTCCAAAACAAACATCCCTCCCAGCAAATTTCGGGAGGGATGATTTATTTCAGAAGATCCAGCAGGCCTTGATAGTCAATGATCGTCGTCCCCTTTGCTTCTGCCATGCTGCACTTGCCAGAGACGTGGTCCAGCTGTCCTTTGAGCAGATAGTCAGTCAAGCCTGACACGCTGCCGGTCACCCGGCCACCATGGCTATTGATCAAACTGACCAGTTCATAGCGGGTGGCTTGCGGGAACTGGCCAGTAATCACGAAGCGCTGGCCATCCAGACGGGAATCGACCGGTTTTGGACTGAAGTCGATCGTTTCCGTTGCCCTAGCCAGTTTGCCGTCTCTAAGATTCTGGTAGACGATATTATTGGTGATGCAGTCGCTGATGGCAATATGCGAATTAATCTTAATTCCATAGTAATCCTTCAAGGTCGACAGCTTGACGTTGGGAATTGGATCCAAAAAATGGCACTGCTTGGCCAAAATCAGGGTATCCAGCTTCGGATTGGCGACCGGATAGCCATTGTGAGCCAGAATATTGCAGTCAAACTTCAGAATATTGTGGCCAACCAACGTGTCGCTGCCGATAAAGTCCAAGAAATCCGGCATGACCTCGTCGATCTTTGGCGCGGCATTCGTCTGCAGATTAGAGATGCCCGTCAGCCAGGTAACCTGGTCTTGGATTTTTTCCAGAGGATTGACGTAAGTTGAAAATTTGGCTACGGTCTGATCAGCTCTGACCTTTAATGCACCGATCTGGATGATCTTCTTGCCGGTCGTTTCCAGGTCAAAAACCGTATAGTCGTGCAGCACTGGTCCCATCTTGTACCTTCTTTCAAATGTTGTTTATTAGGCAAAAAACGCTGCTATCGCTCTACAAAGGCAGCTTGGTGCGCACCCCCCGGACCTTCAGCAGCTCCTGGGCGCTGCTTTCCGGCGGGAACTTCTTGCGCTTCAAGCGGGCCGCTTGGTCGTAGCAGATGCTGCGCCGACCTGCTGGCACTTCCTTTGAGCAGTCGACGATCGCCCAGCCGCCCCCTAAGGCAACCACGTCAGGCTCACCGCCAGTTTCCTCCATCCAAGCCACGACTGCCGCCTTGGCGGGATCGGCTAATTTTTCCGCCACATCTTCCCAGCTCGCTTCCGGGTGCCGGTCCATGTTGGCTAAAAATCTTTCTTTGAGTGCTTCCATCTTTGCCTCGCGTTCTGTTCTTTACGCCTGTCTAGCAATATTATAACCGCCCGCGGCCTAGACGGAAACATGACCGCATTCCCTGTTAAAAGTTAGATTTTCGGATCTAAACTATCTTATTTATTATACATCAATAACATGTGGTATTATATTTTTGAAAGCGCAAACAGCGCTGGAATGAGTAAGAAAAGAGCATGTTTTTAAGGAGAAAAAATCATGACCGAATATAGAGCCAAAGCCCACGGTTTCAACTCAGAAATCACGGCGATCGTTGAAGTTGCAAATGGCAAAGTCACGCGGATCAACGCTGAGGGTGAAGTGCCAAATACCATTGGCGCCCTGGGGGTTGACACTTGGCTGGAAGAGGCCAACGCAGAGCATTCAGTCGACGTGGACGCCATTTCTGGTGCCTCAGTCTCGACCGGCGCCTTGCGAAAGGCCGCCCGCATGGCTTATGCCACCGCCCTTGGCGAGGACGTGGACGCCATCGCCAGTGCTTCCATCCACAACCGCCCCAACAATTATCCCTTGCTGAAAGAGAAATTCTACGAAGGCGACCTGGAATTCGACGACGAATACGATGTGATCGTGGTCGGTGCGGGCGGTGCGGGCCTTGCCGCCGCAGCTACGGCTGCTGAAAACGGCGCCAGCGTCTTAGCCATCGAGAAGCAAGGGATTCCCGGCGGGACGACCAGCCTGTCTGGCGGCGTCATGCAGGCGGCCGGCACCAAGTACCAAAAGGAATTTTCCGCTTATCCAGACGATACGCCTGAGAAGCACGAAGCCGAGTACCTGGCAGCGGGCGAAGGCCGCTTATATGAGCCGCTGGTCCGCGACTTCACCCAAAATGCCGGCAAGAACCTGGAATGGCTGGAGGAAAAAGTCGGCCTCAAGTGGACCAGCGTTTACGGCCACACTGAAATCCCTTACGCCAAAAAGACGTTTGCTGACAGAATCCACGTCTACGAAGGCGGCGGTGCCGGGGGCAACGGGATCATTGCCACCCGCAAGCTGTATGAATATGCCCTGGCTCAAGGAGCAGACTTCCAATTTGACACGGCAGTCGTGGCTTTAGTCCTGAAGGATGAAAGCTCCAGCGAGGTCAGCGGGGTGATTGCTGAACAAGACGGCGTGCTGTACGCCTTCAAGGCCAACCGCGGGGTAGTTCTAGCCACCGCGTCAATCGACCACAACCTCGAACTTGCCAAAGACCTTAGCCCTCAGCACTATGAAGACGTCAAGCGGCACCTTTGCTGGTCAGTTGCCTCTGACCGGGGCGACGGGATCGTGATGGGGATGAACATCGGCGCGGCAGTCACCGGCTTTGGCGGCACGATCGACTTTGACGCGCGAACCGGCAACGGGACCGACGACCGCTTGCCGACTATCCCGTCAATTTTTGTCAACGGGCAGGGCCTGCGCTTCGTCAACGAAGACGCCACCTATGCTTATGGCTTCCGGGCAATCTTCAACGAAGAAAAGAAGCTGGGCAAGCCAACCTACCAGATTTTTGGCCAGGACTCAATTACGGCTCCAGCCTCCCCATGGGACCGGGACAGCCTGGCTAGGGACCTGGCTAGTGGCTTAGTCAAGACCGGCGACACTTTGGCTGAATTGGCTGAAAAAATTGGCGTGCCAGCGGAAAACCTGACTAAGAGCGTGGAAACTTGGAACAAGCACGCGGCAGCCGGCAAGGACCCAGAATACGAGCGGACGATGGGCGTTAAGCCGTTCAGCGGGCCATATTACGCCTACGTCAACACTCCTGGCAACCTTGGGGCGATTGGTGGCTTGAAGATCAACGCCCAATGCAATGTCATTGACAACTTTGGGCAGCCGATCCCTGGCCTGTACGCTGCCGGCCTCAATGCTGGCGGCTGGATTGGCTCATACTACCCAGGCTCAGGCACTGCCGTATCCGGCGCGATCCACCAAGGCCGCCGCGCCGCTAAGTCGATCCTTGGCTTGAGCTGAGATATCGGAAAAAATGAAAATGCATCCCCGGCACTTTTGGGCAAAGGGATGCATTTTTTATTGGTCCAGCTCAGGATACGGGATGATCGCCGGCGCGGGGATGGCATGGTCTCCTATCATTTTCTCCATCCAGACCATGTCGTACCAGCGGCTGAACTTGTAGCCGCATTGGTGAAAACGGCCAACCAAGCGGTAGCCCAGGTGCTCATGGAAGCGAATGCTGTTGTCGTCCAAGTACGGATCAGCGCCGATTGGCGCGGCAATGCAGGCGTTCAAGTTCAAGAAGCCCTGCTTTTTTAAAACGGCTTCGATCGCGTCGTACAAAAAGCGGCCGATGTGCTGGTGGCGCTGGTTGGCGTCAACATAGATCGACAATTCCACGCTGTGGTCATAGGCTGCCCGCTCCTTAAAGGGGCTCGCGTAGGCATAGCCGACGATCTGGCCGTCTTTGAGGGCAACGAGATATGGATATCGCTTCAGCGTCCGCGTGATGCGGGCTTCAAACTCGCTGACGGCCGGCACTTCGTCTTCAAATGTGATTGCCGTCTTCTCCACGTATGGCGCGTAGATCTCCAGCAGGCGCGCGGCATCCCCCGCTTCGGCCGTCCTTAGCTGCAATTCTGACATAAAAATCTCCTGTTGTTGGGTTAATATGGCGCAAAATGCATCCCGAATCGAGTTTGGGGATGCATTTTGTTATTGCTTTGTTTAGTCACCTTGAAAAACGCCAGCATCATACAAATCCTGGACAGCCTGCGTTTCCTTACCCGTCTTATCCAAACAAAATAGTAAGTACTCAGACAAATAAGCTGCTTGCTCACGATCCAGATAAACCGTTAAATGGTCTGCCAAGTCCAAACTAACTTTCGATGTGGCAAAAGTGACCTCCTTTAGCTGAAAACATTGGCTTCTATCACTATAAATATAGGCGTAAATTCGATATTTTGAATGGAGGAGATAGCAATGTGACAAGCAATAAACAACACTAACCTTGTTTATCTTCTTGCATATTCAGCTACTTAATGCTTATTAAAAGTTCAGCGTACCTCTGCATTTAGGAAAGTCTGAGCATCCCCAGAACTTAGTTCCATCAGATCTTCTGCTTCTCAGAATCATCGGCTTACCGCAATTTGGACAAGCAGGTACATGATCCGCTTGCATCGTATTATTCTTCGGTCCTTCCGATTCAACTGGAGCGCCTCTTGAATGACTTGATTTTCAGCTTGATCCTCAAGTTAAGTATTGTCGTCATAAAGATCAGGATGTGCTTGTTGGTACTTCTTCATTTCAGAAAAAGTCATATCAGCAACCTTTATTGCCACAACTCCTTAACCGGAACGAAAAACGCAAAATTGGTTTAACCACCATTTTTTGTGCACTCAAATATAAGTAAGCAATCTTCACTCTACAACCCTGTCCTTGCCTGCCGCCTCTTCTAAAGCCTGCTGCAGGGCTGGATCAACTGCATGAAGGTATAAGCCATGAACTCCCCGGGTTAAGAGAACATTCAGTTCGTTTGGCAACAGATCTTCTGCAAAGTTTTCCCTAGACCCATCCGAAAAAGTACGGTATTGAACAGCATCTTTATTGCAGCTCTCTGCAGGGACATGAATAATTTTCCCATTTTCAAACTTAACAGATGGACCAATTTCAACGCCTACGTAGTTAAGGTCAAACCCTTGGACTGTGTAGGTTGAGCCAATCTCATCAATTGTTACTGGCTGTTGTGCCCACGAAAGTTCCTTATAGCTAACGCCATCGTCAGTTCTTCTAGGCTTTTTGACTTGGTAATTCCATGGCATCTTCCAGTCACCTTCACTGACTTGCCAGAATTCAGAGCCATCGTTAGGGCTGCTTTGGCTGGAATATTCCCAGTCGTAAGTTGCAACCATCCGGCTTATGCCATTATTTTGGTCATCGTTCTTTTCTTGGATGGCTTTCTGCATATCTTGGGGCTTCTTGAAGACTTTTATTTCATACTTTCCATCTTCAGGAACCTTGCCAATCAAGCCCTTTTTAATGACATTGTTCAGCCACTCAATTGTTTGGGGTTCTGCATCAATCCGCATTTGGTTGTGAAGATGAATAATGTTTTTCTCGCCAATGCTGTCTACAAGCTTTTGGAATGAATCGCCTTGCCAAACTTGGGTTTTAGAAAGCACCTGCTTTTTATCGTAAATGGCGACAACAATTTTTGCACGCTGGCGAATATCTTCCAGCATGTTGGCAGTATCTGAAGTATATCCCTGATTCTTTTGAGTCCTGAGCAGGTGTGCCTCATCAACAAATGCTACGTCTACCGACTCATCTGGAGAATAATGGTTTATAAAGCTTGCTGGTTTAAGAACACTCTTTTCATCCCCGATACCAAGCTTCTTTGCAATCTGCTGGTAAACTTTGAGCTGTTCATCATGGTTGACCATCATTGCCAAAGAGATCTTATTGCCATCTTTACCAGTCAATTTGGCCAAATCATAATAAACGTTGCTCATCAAGACGGTCTTACCAGCACCAGCATCCCCGGTAACTAAGATAAGCTTACCTGTCTCATTCTTATCCAAAGCCTCTTGAACGCGCTGAAGAATCAGATCCTTAGCCTTGTTCTGTTCCTGCGTCAATTTGTTAAAAGGCGAAGCTTTAAAAATCGCTGAATTTTCAATTTCTTTTCTGGCTGGAAAAAGATACTTGTAGTCTTTCTTTGCTGCTAAAGTATCCCAGATCTTGTTGAAAATCGGCACAAACTCATCTTCTGTGTAATACATCCGCTGAGCGTTTTCACGACGGTTGTTCAAGTGAGAGACTGCATCGACACTACTCAAGTATTGCATCATCCGGTTTTCGATGTCCAGGGTAAGTGACTTGTTGAAGTGTTTGTGACCGATGACAAACATGTGGGCATTATTGGCATTCTTCAAGCCCTGCCAGTCTGTTCTGCGCTCTGCATCCCCGTTCAAGTGTTCCAGAGTACGCCGCTGAATATCAATGGTTTCTCCGACATAAACGGTATAGTCGTGACGGTACTTGCTCTGCTTGCCTGGCTGGTCAATGATGTAGACAGTCGGGTAATCGATCAAATATTCTTGATCTGCCGAACCAGAATACTTGCGACGAATCTCTTCATCGATTTGCTTAGCATTATCGTCGCTATATTGAGTTTCGTAAATTATTGGTTCATCGACTTTCATATCCTTCATCCTATCGTACTATGTGTATTCTTAGTGTTTACTCTAATGGCTTTCTGTACTGGCTCATTGTTCTAGAAAAATATGCTTTCTGTCCTTTGCGTTTATAGGATATTCTCCTGTCCAAACATCCTCCAGCAGTTTGACCGTCATGTCTCTTACTTGTTCTCTAGTCAAGACATCTAGAATTTTCACTCCGCCTAATGCATTAAAATATTTATCAACATACGCATAAGTATATTGGATATTTTTAAAATGATCTTGAGAAAGCATCACGCCTTCAATGATGCCCAAACCGATCTTCTTGTTATTCGTGAACGTACTGGCAAACAATGAATAAGCTTTGCCATGAATGTCACTCGTTCCCATAAAGTCGAGCAGCCACCATGGATTGAGTTGATGGCTTTCATCGTAGGTTCGGTAGCCAATCCACCATGCCCTTGCTAGATGCTGAATAAAAAACGCTCTTGTAGTTCCCATGAACATCATGTTCTTCAAGATCTCAGGTTTATCGTTGGCCTTCATGCTTTCAAAAATATAATCTAAGTAATATGTATTGAGCATCGTAAACCAAAATTCTTCTGTAGATGCTTGCGTGAGAGTCAGATCCTTGAACGCAGAGTAAATATTTTTGGCATTGCGAATACCGAAGTTCTCGTTGCCTTTAACAATCAACGGAGTAAAGTCGAAGAAAACTCGATTGCTTTCATATACTGCTGGTGAGGCAAACAGCTTTTCAATTGCCTGACGGTCACGATCCTTGTATAGCTGATAATACTCACTATCAAATTTTTCCTTAAACGTCTGAAGGAACTGTGGCGTGCAGACCTTTGCTCTCAGCTTAGTCATTCAATACTCCTTTCAGCTCATTTATCATATTTTCCATAGGATTGTTTAGGATCAGCTGCGCCAACTCGACAGTCGAAATATCAGCATTTGCTGCCACTGCTTCAAGTGGATGCCCTAATTTCTCGCATTTTGTTGCAATTACCTGATGCCACTGGGAAGTTTCATCAATCGTGTCGCCACTGATCATCTCATCCAGAACATAAACCAACGCAGGCAAAATAATTCCGTTTAGCATAGTGTCGCCAAATCCATAGCTTTGACTCTGAACATAAAATTTATACTGCCGGCTTGGCATCTTAATCAAAATTACATCTTGATCCAAATCGACAGAAGCTACTTCAGCCGACTTGCTTTCAGTGACTTTAATGATGGATGAAATCTTCGT
Source organism: Lactobacillus sp. 23-2 (assembly GCF_044902225.1). Classification (NCBI taxonomy): domain Bacteria; kingdom Bacillati; phylum Bacillota; class Bacilli; order Lactobacillales; family Lactobacillaceae; genus Lactobacillus; species Lactobacillus sp. 23-2. The sequence continues at coordinate 9,199 of NZ_JAOQBX010000033.1, forward strand.
GAAGTTGTTGGTGTCTTCAATATCAAGGCTTTTGGTAAAAGCAATTGCCAGTGGATCCCCGACCGACAAATCAGGAAAGACATAGTTATTGCCATAAAGCTCAGGATTTACTGCGGAATTGCGATAACCTACAAGATCTCCAGTAACTAAGAACAGCGGAGTCACATCCACTCGCTGCCGCATAAGATTAGGATCAATCTTAAGCACGAAGCTATTCTTTCCTAAAGGCAACTTGAAGATTTTCCGATACATCGTCCGCCGGCATTCAACCTGAACGTAGTAAGCCGCCAGACCTTTTTGCAACAAGCGCTCAAATGAAATATTCTCTAAAACAAATTGAATCCTCAATGCAGCATTATGAGCTGAGGTCGCTGGATCTAAGCTATATTTGACATCAAAATAGGCTTGATCAGCAAGATAGTCATCATCATCAACAGACAGTACAGGGTACGGATACAAACTATCAACTAACTGCATACGTATCAACCTCCATTTTCAGTCTTCCCGGCTCTTTGAACTGAACGGCAATTTTGGTCCATTCTCCTTGCGGTACGACGTCAATAAAAATATGGTTTCTGTTGACTTTTAGATTGACATAATTAGCTCTTGCGCTTTGAATACTGATATTAGATTTATTGCCTGAATCGCCCACTACACTAATTACCGTCTTTACATTATGAATGGTTTGCTCCGGCCTAAGCAGCAGATCGTATCTCCCGCTATTTGCATCTCTTTCTATCAAGCGATACCTATACATTGTGACTGTTTTTCGACTGACAGATTCAAGGTAATGAATATGCTCATCACTCTCGTTGGTTGGGCGATTGCTTCCTTTCCCCTCTTGACCGAGGCCGTTTTGTCGATCTCCGTCTAGACCATTCCAAACGTTCGTGCCACCATTATCACCTTTGAAACGGCTCACGCCACCTTGACTGCCATTGCCCCTGGAAATGCCATTTTCAGACACTTTAAAGGAATTCGCCAGCTTATCGCTGTCAATTTCTTGATGCCGAACCGGATGCAGGTGACTAATCGTTGAGTCTTCCTTGAATTCAACCCGCGGGTGTTCCTTCATGCTTTCTTGTCCTGCACTAAGTTCATCACCATTTTCAATATTTGGCAAAAAGTCCGCGACTCCAAAAGCATCGACTACTTTTTCAACTTTTGGACTGCAATTTTCGATGACCGCATCTTTAATGCTCTTTTTTAGAGCTTTAAGAAATTTAACGGCAAACCGACGATTTGGGTATCTTTCTGTAGACCATTTATCATGTGACACATTTTCCATCAACTTTAGAATCTTATTGATGTTGTCACCTAGCGCGCAAAAGACGGCAGAAAATTTGATCGTTCTGCTGAAGCCTTTTTGGCTATAGATCTTCATTCCCGACTTGCGAGACATCATTACGCGACGATTTGGATGGGCAACATTTGCTGATAGATAAAGAAGCGTTTCTTCTGCACCGATTCCAAAATCCTGCAGGCCATCTAGATGACACACTATTTTCTGATCATCCTGTAGAACTTCAAAATAACTCACGCTATCTGGCTTATCCTTTTTGGTGGTTTTGGCTCGCTTTAAATAGATTTCTCTGAGCTTCTTTGCATCCATTGGCTCATCATTGATGTAAGCAACCAGCTTTTGTGGTCTACCAGGAGTTTGCGTCAAAGACAGCATGAAATTTTCAAAAAGCGACAATTTTACGCCCTTTTCCCAGTCGGCAGGAACCCCCATAATGTAAATATCTGTTCCATCTTCCGTACGGCTTTCCGGATCAAAGGAGACTTCAGTCTTAAAGGGCTTCTTGCTCTCACCATCAACGCTAAAATATCCTGGCCCTTGTGTCACTTCTGCGCCCTTTTCAAATGATACGAACTGCATGACGCCGATTGACTTTCTCAGGTCGCCAACTTTAGTGCTATAGAAAACCATCCAAAGCTGACTTACGGCAAACGGCGCGGCTTTGCCGATCCCAAAAGAACCAGCAGAACCTTCATCACTCTTAAAAGAGGAACCCACCTGTTCGACCAGTGACTCCCAGTTTCCAGGCTTCAGACCAGTCGTATTATAGTCGCTGACCTTTAGAACTCTAATTTTCTTACGATTCAGGCATTCTTCCATTGTCTGGATCAATTGCTGAGTCTTTTGGTCTTCTAACCATTCATGCTTTGCTGCAGGCAAGACCTTATTTATTAAGCTTTCATAACCCGGCAATTCTGTTGTTGAAATCTCAAATTCCTTAAACTTTACCGTAACCGGCAGTTCGCTGTCAGCTATAGCATCCAAGGAATTCTGACAAACTTCACGCGTCATCGAAGTCAAACTGTTATCCCTAAAATTTTCAATGGCTGGATTAGCCGCAGCAACTTTCTGTAGATCCCTGCCGCTAGGAAAGAACCATTTTCCGCTTGCATTGTTCTCGCTTAGAGAATACCTGTCAACAATCTTTATATTGTTATGCCCAAGGCCATCTTTAATTATTTCTTGCTCATAGAGCTTATACCTGCCAAACTCTTTTTCAAAGTCTACGCTTAAGACTTCATGATTCTTGACATAAGGCAGTATTCGTTCAAGCATTTCTTTCGGCATCATAACTCTTAAATTCTCCTATTTTCCTAGATCAAGCTTGCCTTATACAGAATTAAGATATTTTTCTATATTGTACTACTTTTCTAATTTCTTATTTGTTTTCCAAAAGAAAAATGTCTACCCTCAGTAGAAGGTAGACATTCTTAGCAAATTCTACATTTCTTGAATTATGCCATCCTTAATATATTCACTATAATTTTTCATCACTTGATTATACAAAAATTTTTCAGAGACTCCTGTTTTAATGCTTATTGAGGACAAGACATGGTCAAGCACATCACCAGTTCTGTACTTAAGAATATCTCCAAACCAATCTTCCTTCTTAACGTATCCAAACAATACGCATGGCTCCTCGATAAAGGTTAATCTAAGGCTAACCTCTGCCTTATAACGCATGGCAATTCCCTGCTTTTCACAGAACGTGTACAGTTCATACTCATCACTTAACCCCAATCGCTCCATCAACATCGGCAATTCTTCAAAAATCAACTTAACGCTAACTATTCCTGGACGATACCATTTGAAAGCATTGAGCAGCTGATTAATTCGCTGACTGCTTACTTTTTCAGGATCTATGAAGCTGTAACGGTCGTCTTTGGAAATAACGATTTGTCGATCTTTAATCAAAGCATCTTGGAAGGAAATTAAATCTTGGCATCCAGCCAGCAAATTTTCACGACAGAACTGTTGATATTCTTCAAAAAGCTCTCGACTGATCAGAGTATGATGAAGATGCTCGACCGCATATTTTCGAACGCTTTGCGCGATTTCTTCTGGCGTAGCGATTCTCCCCTTTGCAGATTGTTCCAATGCGATTCCTGCAACTTTATCAGCTATCTTTTCACTATGATTGCCTTTTATAAAGAGTGGGTATGGTTCAGAATAAAATTCTAAGCTGAAATCAACTCTGTTCGCCAAGTGCAGTTTCTCACAAACTGAGACCAATTCAGTTTCATTATCAATCGCAAGCCGATCAACCAACATAGAATTTCTACTGATAAAGTCCTTTATTGGATGCTTTCCATCAGGCATCTTTTCAAAAGCAGAGATCAGTTCTTCTTTACAGTCATCTGCGCAAGATAAGCTATAGAATCTGTACGAGTCATTTTCTGATTGAATAATCCATTTCTTTGAATAAATAACCTTATTCCGGAATTCGGCCAGACTATTTTCTTTTGCATCCAGTAAGCCTAAGCTCTGACAATATTTGTTGTACTCATTGAGTAGGCCAACATCAATTTTTCTAGCATGCTGCATACTGTTTCTAGCAAAGAATTCAAAGACATCATCAAAACTAGCATGCATTTTTCTTGGGATCTCATGCCATGCTTCTTTGGTCACAGTCATAGCAGCATCATTCTGTACTGCCTCTTCTGCAAGACCAAGCACATGACTTGACGGAGATTCCGCAAATTTTATTCCTTCAAACTCTGTACCTGATGACTCTTTAAACTTGGATGATTCTGGCTCCGTGACAATGCCTTGTTTGTTTATCCAATCCGAAGTCTCAGAACTCATCAGGCTTTCTATTTCAGAAACTGAAAGGCCTGATTGAAATGCGATTTTTGCTGAGACCGCATACTTATGTTCTCCAGAATATCTCTTGAAAAATTTAATCAACCAATCCCTGTCACTGACTTCGCCTATTCTAAAGTGCTGTTCTCTTTCATAAGACAACAATTTTGTAACAGACCGCTCAATGTGCTGAGACTTGCAAAATTCTAACAGCTCTTCGGATGAGTCGACGCCCAAATCCTCACGCTGATAATTGTTCAGTTCACCGAATACGTATTGCATGTCATACAAACCAGGGCTTAACTTTTTAAAGATCGAAATCAGATCCGTAATAGCGGACTGTTTTCTCTTTTCTTGATCTTTCGTTAGCGACTGATCAGAAGGATCAACTATTATCCCTTTTTCATTAACCCAATTAGGTAGCAGACGATTAATTTGATTATTTATCGTTTGAGGTGAAAAACCTGATTTGGCTGAAATATTATTGCTTGCAGCCAAGCATTTCATTCCGATGAAGTCACTGAGTTGCTGCTTAAGCCACTCTCTTTCATCTTGCGAACCTATTTCAAACTTCGTACCTGTAATGAATGTCAAATCGTGTTGAAGTTTGTCAGCCAGGTGCAGTTTTTTGCACAATTCGAGCAACTCTTGCTCAGTATCAATGCCCAAGTCTGCCATTAAAGCCGGATCGTGCTGGAACAACACTAGAAGATCATAATAGCCCGGTTCTAACTTATTGAATTCTAGAACAAGCTTTTCAAGATTAATAGCATTACTTTCGACTTCAACTAGACTGTTCTCAGTGTTTTTGCCTATAACTGAGTTATCGCTGATGCCCGTTTCTTCAAATTCATCTTGGGCTATGATGTTCTTATTTTGGCCAACCCAATCTGTCGCATCTACATTCTGATCAGAGAATTTATCTCCTGTTTCATTTCCATCATTTTCGTTTTCGGTTGCATCTGTAGGTTGCCAGCTTAATAATTCTTCTGGTTCTGCCTGTTCAACTGAATCCGTCGTCAAAAAGCGCGCTGCCTTGCGCTTTACTTCCTTTAGCAGTTCAGTACCATCTTGTGGCTCATATTCCTGATGATTCGTTCCAACGCCCAACTCATCGAGTCTCGTACATACCCGATCAATGGTTGCTTCTGCGTTTCTATAATACTCACTGCCACGGATGCGGATAAAATGCCAACCAATTCGTTCCAATATAGTCTGTCTTTCCATATCGTTGCGAATCTGCTCTTCACTGCTGTGCCAACGTTCACCATCACATTCAATTGCGGCCTTATGGTTGCCATCAACAGCAACCATGTCAATGCGATAGGCGCCAACCGGCCATTGTTGAATTAAATTGTACCCTCTGGCACTTAAAGCTTTGGCTACCTCTTCCTCAAACGGCGATTCTGCCTTGGCTTTTATTTGTTCAAGGTCAATCGCGTAAGCTTGAGGATTATCGGCATATTCAAGCAGCTCTTTGCGGACGTCGCCTTCTTGTAGATCGTTTGCATAGTCTAAGGAGTTGACCACCCACAGCTGATCTTTTGCGCGGCTCACCGCAACGTTATAACGCTTGCGTAAGTCTTTCCCAGGCTGATTATCTGCTAATCCCCGCTTCCTCAGCGGTCCATTATGGTCATCATTGCTATCAACCATGGAAAGAAGCATGACGTCACGCTCATCGCCTTGGAATTGGGCAGACGAACCACATAAGAGCTTATGCTTTTGATAGACGGTCAGATTGAGTTTGCTTACCAGCTTCTTTTGAATCAGCTTAGCTTGCTCTTCACCATTCAGTGAAATCACGCCTATTGTTTTATCGCTATACTGTTTGGTTTCAAGCATAGCCTGAATCAAAGCAACAATAGTATCTGCTTCGACCTCATTAACCTTCCGGTATTCAGCTCTATGGCCAGCAACGCGATAATTGATCACGGCAGGTCGCAAATCACTGCTGCTGCTGTCTCGAAGCGGCTTGATTTTTCCGTCATAGCTCAGTCGGTTGGAAAAGCCAATAATATCGGGCACGCAACGGAAGTGCTCACGAAGCATCAAAGGCCGACAAACCGTACTTGCAATGTCATATAAAGAAGTACTTGCTGAGAACAATGACCAGTTAGAAATGACATCTTTGATAGTGCTTGCCGCTAAAGAATTCAAGTCGTCCAGATTAACAAAGCTGCCGGTTGGACTAACCTGCTTATCATCACCAACGATGATGACCTTTTTGGCTAAGTATAAAACCGACAATGCCGACAAATCAGCTTGACTTGCTTCATCAATAATGAGCACGTCAAACATATTTTTTCCGGGCACCATATTGTTAGTGACATTGCTGAGAGTCATAATCCAGACTGGAACCGCGTTTTGACATTTCACCATCAGTTCCTGAGCCTGGGCACGGAGCAACGGGGCATTCTTGCCTTTGCCCTTACCAATTTTTTGTGTCGTCAATTTCCAACTCTGAAGACTCTTCTGCAGTTCAGGATTGCGTTCCGCCTTTTCCAGCAGATGTTGCCAAGCTTTGGTTTCTGCAAGCTCAGCCGTTATCCGGCGGTACTCTCGGCTAAGTTCAGTGTTCTTTTTCTGCAATTTTTCAAACGGAGCGGAAGTAATTTCATCCAGTTTCTGACTATACTGCTTCCATTGCCAGGCTTCCTCGATATACTCTGGCACGCTATCCTTTCCAAATTCTTCCTCGCGATTTCTGATCTTTTCTGCCCAGACAGGAGCGGCCTCTGAAAGCTTTGCCAAATAGTCCTTTCTCAGCTTCTGAACGGAGTAAAGCCCATAGAGTCGCTGCAATTCTTGATAGTCTTCGGAATACTTGGCAATATCCTTATTTTCACAGTCTCTCATCAGCTTCCGGCAAATTTCGGACGTGCCTGCTTTTTGAAGATCATCCTTGATGACATGATAATCCCTGATTCGTTGTTGAAGCTCAAGATGCAGCAATTCTATTTGACACAGAAGCGGCAGGTCACGGTCAATCTTGTCGAAGATCGCCAAAGTAATATCTAAATCGCTCAGCTCATAAGAGAAGCTGAACATGCCCGTTGAGTCAAAGCCAGCCAATTGAACCAAATTTTTCAGTCGACCATAATATTTTTCGTACCAGTTGACACGATTTTTGATTTGATTCACATATTTCAATGCCTGCAATTCTGGCTGCCGGCCATTATTCAATGAATCGAATTCAGGCTCGTGAATCAGGTCCTGCCAATAATTTCGACAGGTATTGCGAGCCTCTTGCATCTGCAAATAGCCCAAAACAAGGGTGCAATCCTCTGCACTCTTCATTGTTTTACCATTGATCTTGACCATGCTGTCCGCGATATCGAATTCCTTGTTCAAGATTCTTGCCAGCTTGCCAATCTTGCCTTTCTCCTGATACTTATCTTTCATCTTGGAAATTACCGCTCGCAGATCAATTGAATCGTTGGATTGAATTTGAATTTCCTTGCCAAATAGTTCGGAAGTCAGTCTGTTAGAAATTTCCGCGCTTTTCTCGATCTGATCACAAAGCATCTTCCAACGATTTCTAGCCCCATTGTTCTCAGAGTCCTTGCCATCTACAATTGCGGATAACTCCCATTTAGCCTGAATTTTTTGATCGCCGAGATAGTCCCGCAACTGCTTTAGTGCTTCAGTTTTCTTTGGATCATCTTGAAGAGGTATATGTTTTCCTTTAAAAACCAGCTCTCGCCCGATTTCATCATACTCAATCTGCTGATCCACAGCTATATTCGAAATCTTCGATCGCAAGTTATCAATATCAGTCAGCAACTCCGAAAGTTTCATTGGCGAAGCAGTCATTTCTGGATTCGGAACTTTTTCAGCTAATTCCCTTTCTTCTTCAGCACTGACAGAAGCATTTGACTTGTAAAGGTTGGATAGTTCTTCATAGCTTAATGGCAACGGAACGTCCGGCTTGATCTTGCCAGGGATGTAATCAAGCCTCTCGGCGTTTTCACTAACATATGTTGCTGCTTTCGTTGGCGACATGCTGTTTCCATTGAAAATCAATGAGCTGTATTCACTATACTTAATCTCATAGATTTTTTTCCGAGTCGCGGATAGATCGGCAATAATTCCGTCGCGTATCTTTGCCTGTCTTTTCGCCTTATTTCTTAGGCTCTCCGCGCTATCATTTGCCATGTGTTCAGTGATGCCGGCGATTGATCTTTCCATGTCTTTCTTCGAATCATCGAAAACTGATACGCATAGACTTTGCAATTCTTTGGGAAGCTTGTCTTTCAAAACGCTCAATGCCTTAGAAGTAGAACTTGAAACCAGAACGCTTTGACCTTGAGCCAAGAAGTTTCCAATCAGGTTGGCAATCGTATGAGTCTTACCCGTCCCTGGCGGTCCTTGAACCAATACTTGATCCGCTGTCTGAATCTCCCGCGCAATTTGCAATTGCTCTCGGTTAGCCGGCTTGGCAAGCAAAATCGTTGGGTCTTCACCACCTACTTCCGCAAGTTCTTGTTCAACCGATAAATCTTGATCCGGCTTTAAAGGACGAGGGCCTTGTTCACCCGCCAATTCCAGCAAAGTATTCGGTATATTCCCGCCGTCCTTAATATCAGCAATGGATTTGTCGATGAACTTAGGAAGACCATCTAATTTCTTTCTCAAGATAAGCATCGGCTTGAATTTGATGAACAATTCGTCTTGCGAATTGTTCAGAATCTCATCATCTTCTTTAAGGAATTCGCCTCTTGAGCTTAAACGGTGTGCGGCAATTTCGAAGAAGCTGGTTGCTTCTCTCCGATCCAAGGGATGAATCAACGACTCATTTAATTTCTTCTGCAACGTTTGAAAGGCTTCAGAAGACACATTGTTTATTTTGGAAAAGAGCAGATCATATAACTGGCTATTGCTGTCGCCATCAACTACAGAGAGGACGTTTTCACGATCATCAAATTCAATTTTGACTTTCTGCAGCAAGATCGGGTGGTTAATTTCTGGCTGATCCTTGATCATTAGCAGACCATTGGCCACCACCAATTCATTTGTTTCTGAATCTTGCTCCAGATCTTGATAGAGACTAAAGAAAGTTAAAAAATGTCTGTTGACTTTTTCCAGCGCTTTTTGGCGTTCCTGCCAAATTTTCCGGTCTTTCAGCCAATTCTGATAATCTTCAACACGCTGCTCATCATCTTCAAATTCTTCATACATTGAAGACTCATTTACTGTGTCAGCCTCTCGTTTGATTTCCTGAAGATACTCTGGCTCTTTCGCATAGTCATCCCAGCCGGTCTTTAGCCAATCTTTGAAGCTGTCTTTTGGTGATGGACACTTCTCGAAAATTGGCTTCTGAATTTTAACAAGATAGTCATTCTCTGAAGAATCATCAGAGTCAGCCGGCTCATCATGAAATTTGATTTTTATGTATTGTGTATCTTGTGGTAAATCTGAAAGGTTAGTGAACCATGGCTGCTTCTTGACATCCGTAACCACAGTCTTCTTGATCGAATTCATGCCTTTCAAAAAAGTCAGCAGTTTGATTACATTTTCTCGATTAGTTTGAACATCCATTTTTTTCTCCGACTGATTTTATAAATAGCTTAATAAGCCTATTATAAATGTTAAGGATTTCATTTAAAAGATCTCAGAGTATATAAGAATATATGATTTTTGAGAATTCCTTGATTGCATCCAACCAGCAAAACAGCCTCCCGTGATCATTAATCATCAGAAGGCTGCATGCAGGATTATTAATTTTGAATTCGGCTGGTTCCGTCACTATAGTTCAAGACAACGCCTGGCTGGACATTAAAGATATAGACGTTGAAGGAAACCTCATTGCTGTCCACTGACTTTGCTTCCATCTGGACGCCACGAGCTAGGAGCTCATTTCCTTTAAAGACTGGCTTAACCCGGTAACGGACATAGTTGTTGGACGACTCTTTCAAGTAGTCAGCTACTTCATTTTCATATGGCAGCATCCCAGACACGTTCAATTCTTGCGTTCCCGTAATCAAGTTCTTGGGATTATTGTTCTGTCCTGTTAACTGATACCCAATCAGGTGACTCCGGTTGTAAAGCCAACCACCGGAAATACGCTTGTTGTGCCAACCAGTTGGATCCCAATATAGTGGCTCTCTTTTTGCTGTTGGCATCAGTGACTGATTAAGCATCGCATTAGCGTCTGTTGCTCGGTTCAGGCTATCCAAGTTGCCATAGCTCTGCCAAGCCCCGCGGCTGGTCGACAGCTCACTTTGGCTGAAATCAGGATGGTTGTCATTCACTTGTCTAGTCAGTTGCCCATTATAATTCAAAGAGGCTAGGTCAGACTGGGCTTGTTGGCTGGTATCAGTCTTTTTGTCCTCTTTCGTTCGATTGGCAGAATGCTAATTTCCCAGGGTTTTACAACTCAAACCATACGGCTGACAGTTTTTCTGCCAGCCGTATTTCTTTTATGCATGACTTTCCAGAAACGCAAGGATCTCAGCTTTAGTTCGGGTACTTTTATCAATAGCTTTTAGTAATTCTTCCTGCTCTTGGTGTTTCTTGAGCTCATAGAGGGCATCTAGCTTCTGCGACGCTTTATCACAGCGCTCTTTAAGGCGCCGGAGTTGTTCTTCTGTTTGGGAAATCTCGGCTTCAATTGTCTTAATACTCTTCATTCTCGGCATCTTCATCATCGTCTTTCTGTTCTTCTGGCATTGCGGCGTTCTGAATGTCTTTTCCAATCAGTCTTGCCTGCGCCTTGATCCATTCTTCGTCCAGTCCAAAGGCGCCTAGTATTACTTTCTGGGTAGCTGTGACTGCGTGATCAAGCTTATAATTGCCGTTCGGCTGGCGTATCAGCTCAATCTTTTCGAGCTCTTTCAGTGCCGAAGGTACGCTCAGATAGTTAGGCTTGCCCGGCATTTCGGCTTTGCGCTTTCTCAAAAGCGTGTAGATT
>NZ_JAOQBX010000034.1:0-1878 GCF_044902225.1 Lactobacillus sp. 23-2
CGATTTTCACTTACTAGATCGGAACAGTGTTCAATTTGATTTTACAATCAGCGTACTGAAAACATATAACTAAAACGGAGGTTTCTTCAATGTACTCTGCAAAAATGCCAGAAGGATTTTTATGGGGCGGCGCGGTTGCGGCTCACCAGTTGGAAGGCGCCTGGGACGTTGGCGGCAAAGGCGTGTCAGTCGCGGACGTCATGACGGTTGGCTCAGCCACCAAGCCGCGGGAGATTACCGACGGCGTCCTGCCGGGCAAGAACTACCCGAACCACTCAGCCATCGACTTCTACCACCACTACAAAGAAGACATCAAATTGCTGGCCGGGATGGGCTTTAAGGCCTTCAGAACTTCTATTGCCTGGACCAGAATCTTCCCTAATGGCGATGACGAGCAGCCAAGCGAAGCAGGCTTGAAATTCTACGACGACCTGTTTGACGAAATGCACAAGTATGGCATTGAGCCAGTGATCACCCTGAGCCACTTCGAAATGCCATTCAACCTGGCCAAGAATTATGGCGGCTTTACCAACCGCAAGACCATCGACTTCTTCGTCCGCTTCGCTGAAGTCTGCTTCAAGCGCTACAAGGACAAGGTCAAGTACTGGATGACCTTCAACGAAATCGACAACCAAAGTGCCTTCAACAACGACTTCCTGATGGCTACCAACTCAGGCATTCTTTTCAAGGACGGCATGACCGATGAAGAAAAAGAAGCTGCCATGTACCAGGCAGCCCACTACGAATTCGTGGCCAGCGCTTTGGCCGTCAAGATCGGCCACAAGATCAACCCGGACTTCAAGATTGGCTTGATGATCAACTACTCGCCAGTCCGGCCGCTCACTCCAAGCTCAGCTGATGCCCTTTTGGCCGACAAGTTCGAGCAGCACCGGGACTTCTTCTCCGACGTGCAAGTTTTTGGCGAATATCCAAAAGCGATCGAAGCCTACATTGAAAAGCACGGCTACCGCCCAGACATCACCGATGAAGACCGGGTCGTCCTCAAGGAAGGAACCGTCGACTACGTTGCCTTCTCCTACTACCAGTCAACGACCGTCTCCAGTGAAAAAGTCGATCCTGACGACTTAAGCGACCTGGCCAAGGCCGTTGCCGTCAACCCAACCTTGGAAAGATCCGACTGGGGCTGGGAAATTGATCCGGTTGGCCTGCGGCTGGCCCTGAACCACCTGACCGACCGCTACCACCTGCCGCTGTTCATCGTTGAAAACGGCTTGGGCGCCTACGACAAGGTTGAAGATGGCAAGATCCACGACCCTTACCGGATTGACTATCTCAAGAAGCACATCAGCGAAATGGAAAAAGCCGTGGCAATCGATGGCGTCGACTTGATGGGCTACCTGCCATGGGGACCAATCGACCTGGTTTCTGCCGGGACCGGCCAGATGGACAAGCGCTATGGCTTCATCTACGTCAACAAGAACGATGCAGGCGTCGGCGACCTCAGCCGGACGCCAAAGGACTCCTACTTCTGGTACAAGAAGGTCATCGAATCCAACGGGACCGACTTAGATTAAGCTGAACAATTTTACTCGCATCTAAACGAAAAACGATCAAGACTGTGTTTGCAATCTTGATCGTTTTTTCTATTGGAACACGAAGTTTTCGGCTTTAGTTGGGGACTTTTTGGGGATGAATTTCGCGATTTCGGCTTTAGTTGGGGACTTTACGGGGATGAATTTCGCGATTTCGGCTTTAGTTGGGGACTTTTTGGGGATGAATTTCGCAATTTCGGCTTTAGTTGGGGACTTTATAGGGATGAATTTCGCAATTTTGGCTTTAGTTGGGGACTTTACGGGGATTTTTTACCCCTAAAAATACCTAAATACGCCCCTTTTCAAAAATTTTATCCCCCAAAAG
>NZ_JAOQBX010000034.1:1978-19203 GCF_044902225.1 Lactobacillus sp. 23-2
TACCCAACTGCCGCTATTTTGACCAAAATGATCCCCTAAAAGTACCCAACTACCGACGTTTTGACCAAAACAATCCCCCAAAAGTACCCAACTGCCGCTATTTTGACCAAAATGATCCCCTAAAAGTACCCAACTACCGCTATTTTGACCAAAATGATCCCCCAAAAGTACCCAACTGCCGCAGTTTTGACCAAAACAATCCCCCAAAAGTACCTAACTGCCGACGTTTTGACACGCTCTACCCAAAAAAGACCCGGGCAACGCACCCGGGCCAAAGTTGTGGAAAGATAAATTAAGTACACGAAGTAATTAAAGAACGAAGTATCGATATTGATAATCAAAAATACGTTATTTTGAAGATGGTGCGTCTTGCAGCATGCTGCCAGATTCCACTTTCTTTTCAAAGTGAGTTACCAGCAAGGCGATAACGACAACCATAGCTAAAACGCCAGCGAAGACAAATGACGGTGCACCAGCTGGAACATGCAACCAGCTGATAACTTTAGGAGCAATGGCTGAGCTTAAGCCATTTACAAATGCAAAAATCGACATCACGATAGCGATTTGCTGAGGCTGGCACAGCATTGACAACATAAATGTAGCTGTTGGCATAATGACAACCATCGTGACAGCGGCAAGCGCGCCAGCGATAGCTAAGGCAATAACGTTATTAAAGTAGTATGTGATCCCTAAAGTCAAAACCAGAAGGAAGAAACCAGCTGCCAAAGTGTTTGGCTTAGTAAGCTTACGAACGTATTTAAATCCTAAGCCAGCAAAGATACCGACAAAAGTCCCAAAGGCGTTGATCGCGCTAGTCATCCCGGTACCACCAAGATGCTTAGCGGCAACGATAAGCGACAAGTTGGCCGCATAAGCAGTGTAGGCAATCCCTAAAATAAAGACAGCCAGGTATATCCAGTAAACATACGGGTTTAAATTCTTAAGAATCATCCAAGTAGATTCCTTCTTTTCGGCTTTCCGGCTATCAGCCTTTATATTCGCCTTATCATTTGGCAGCCAAAACAGTGTCAAAAGGAAAATAATAATCCCCAAAAGGAAGACCCAGTAGATATGACGCCAGTTCTGGGCACCAAGGTAGCCGCCGCCGGCCGTCAAAAGCATTGACCCCATTGACGTAACTGCCGTATTAGCCCCCATCATTGACGAGCGTTCTTCTCCTTCAAAGTTTTCCGTCAAAACCATTGGACTAATAGTTGAAATGAAGCCGACCCCCATACCCAAGACAATGGAACACAGGAGCAAACCAGCCATAGAGTTATTCCAGAAAGCTGGAATCAGACCTCCAGCCGTAACCAAAGCAATCCCCAATAAAGCCAAATTCTTCTTTGAAATATGCATTGCCATTTGACCAGCAATCAGCGTAATAATCAAAGAACCCAATCCAGGCAAAGTCCCTAATAATTGCACAGTCGAAATTGGCGTGTCAGGGAATGATTTAGCAATTGCAGCAATCGCTGAGGTGGCAACGGAGCCGGCCATAGCAAACGCAGACATGCTTACTGCACCAATTTTAAGCGTTATCTTACTCATTTTTTGTCCTCTTATTTTGTTCATATCTATTTAACATTCAGCTTATATTTTTCTTTTTCTTTCTTTACGATTGCCAAAGCTTTCCCATTAAAGAGCTTAATCGTATCTAAGCTGAAGTCTGAAGTATCGGCCGGATTACCATTTCCAAGGCCTATAACTTGTCCATCTTCAACCGCAATTGAAATTTCTTTATTTTCAAGCGGCACTTCTACGCCATTTGCGTCTAATGCTTGGATTGCAACTAAATCGTAATCCTTGCCCTTATACAAGAAGCTCGTGGCCAGTCGTGCTGTCTCACCAGCAGTCTGCTTAATATCAACAGCTGTTTCATTGCCAGCACTATCATATGCTTTCGCTTCAAGCTTGCCAGCTTGATATTCGACTTTCCATTCAGCACAGCAGTCTTGAACGGCTTTCCTGCCTAAGCTCTTACCATTTAAAAAGAGCTCGACGCTGGCTTGGTTGGTGAAGGTCATCACCTTGGTCTTGCCATCTTCATCGATTTCAAGCCCTTCGCCATTCCAGTGCGGCATCAGGTGAACAAAAGCTTGTTCTTTGACCCAATGTGCCTTGTAATAGTAGTAATAATCCTTAGGAAAGCCGCAGACATCGACAATGCCAAATTGCGAGCCGATACCAGGCCAGCCAAATGGCGATGGTTCCCCAAAGTAGTCAAAAGCGGTCCATAAGAAAACCCCACCCATATATTTATGGCTATCAAGATATGCCAGCACTTCTTCAGGACGCGCTGTACCGCCAACACCAGGATCGCCTGGTTTGCGTTTGCCCGGCAAAACCATGGAGTACATTGAACCGAAGTTGTTGCACTGACACAGGTCGCCATTATCTTTGTAGACCCCGCGCGTTGAAAAGTAAGACGCATTTTCCGTACTCATCATTGGCAGATCAGGGTGGCTTTGCTTGATTAATTCAGCGCCAGAGCCCATTACTCCGGCTTCAGGATAGTTGATGCCCAAAATATCGAAGTTCTTCAGGTACTCATCATCCACGAAGCCATCAGGACTCAACAATTCAGCCGAGATAATCAAGTGCTCTTTATCCAACTTGCGGACAACCTTTGCTAATTGCGCAATGCTGCGACTGCCAAATTTGGTGTTGCCAACCAATTCTTCATTTCCTAATGACCAGAAGGCAATTGATGCATTCATCCGGCTCTTCTTGACCATTTTTTCCAGGTCGGAAAGCCGCCATGGCGTGGCTTCTGGCAAACGGTTCTCGTTGATGACCAGAATGCCCATGCGATCACACGCAGCTAGAAGCTCCTTAGACGCGAAATGGTGGGCGCTGCGCCAGGCATTAATCCCCATCGCTTTCATTGTCTTAACTTTGAAGTCTAAAATATCTTGATTCAGAGCAACCCCGACGCCTGCAAAATCCTGATGTTCGCAGACGCCGTGCAATTCATAAGCTTGACCATTCAGATAAAAACCGGTCTTGTCATATTTGAAAGTTCGAATCCCAAAGGACTTTTCGACCTTGTCATTTTCTGTTTCCAAGCTAGCCGTATAAAGGTTCGGCGTTTCCGGTGTCCAAACCTTTGGATCGCCTACTTCAACTTCTGTCTTATAAGAGGCAGTGCCATAAGCAGGCAGCTTCAAAGAAATATTTTCATTTTGGCCGGCAATGCTGCAATCCACACACACCTCTCTGGCTTCAGCAGTGTCATTGGTCAAACTGAATTCCAGCCCCAAGACAGCTGCTTTCTCTGTCAATTCTTTGGTATAGACGTAAAGGTCATCTTCATTAATCCGGACTTGAGGAAGAATTTTCAAAAAGACGTTCTTGTAAATGCCAGCCCCTTCGTACCACCAGCCTTCAGAGCCACGGCTGGTATCACATTTAACCAAAAGGGTGTTTTGCCCTTCATCGTCAAAATAAGTCAAACCTGAGATGTCAAATTCAAATTCGACATAGCCGGAATTGTTATGTCCCAAATAAGCACCATTCAACCACACATCTACCATTCGCATGACGCCGTCAAAGTGTAAAATCAGCTTTTTTCCTTCATAATTTCGGCTGACGGCAAAACGCTTGCGATAGTAGGCAACGCCATCAGGCTTAGAGCCTGACATCAAGTTTCTCGGATCATTTTCATAAGGAAGCTTAACTTTCCAATCATGAGGAAGGCTGACCCTTTCCCAGGAATCATCCAGCTCGCTGCAAAGGTCGGTATCGCACAAGTTGCGCAAGCCAATTTCTTCATTTCCTTGAGCAATCAGCTTTAAAAAATTGCTGCCACCAGGACTGACCTTCAAGCGGCCTTGTTTTTCTTCGGGGAGACTTGCAGTCAATCCACCAAAAGCATAAGCTTTTTTGGCAATTTCACGTGGCTTTTGTGGCAGTTCACCAAGATGAAACAGCCAGTCTGCATTCAAATTCAATTCCGTTCTCATGTTTTCCTTCTCCTTCTTAGTTTGCGCTTACATAATAATAAAAAATATTTCATGATATAATGCTATTTAGCGATTGCTGAAATTTAAACCATGTTAAAAATCGACTATCAGGTGAATTAGAATGGACAAGCAGACAGAACAATTTTTCAAAAAAATCGAAATTCAAACAGTTGGCAGTGCTTTTCCCAGCATTCAGAACAATGCCGACATTGCCATGTTCATAAAGCAGTCGATCGACGACGATATTCTTTACACAGACATTCAAGACAAGCGCATCGATGCTTTTGTAAGTGAAAACAACAACCAGCCCCATCAAAATACCGCTTTTGAACTTTTTTACGTTTTAGAAGGGACCGTCATTAAAACTATTGAAGAAAAAGAATACATTCTCCGTAAAGGCGAAGGTTGCATTCTCAACCGGCGAATTACCCACAGCGATGACCTTAAAGACGGCTTCATGCTGGTATTGAACTTCACTGAGGACTATTTCCGTAAAATTACACATGACTTAAGCACAGAGCAGCTGCAGGGGCCAGTTTTCTCTTTTCTTCACAATAATTGCACCGAATCCGGCAACTGGAAGAAGAGCTATATGGAATTTCACCCCACTGTTCCAGTGGTCGATCGACGCTTTCAAACCATCTTGGACTCTTTGCAGCAAGAATTGGCTACTAGGAAATTAGGTGCTGACTTTTTCTTACAGGGTCTGTTGCTGCGCCTGCTTTCCTGTTTAGAGAATCCACACTCTTTTAGGTTGAACGTCATCGACATCAATTCCAGCAAGGAAGATTTCCTTGTCGATCGGTTGATTTCTTTCATTGAAAGCAATTATGGCAAGGTCAGCCGAAAAGAAATCAGCAAAGCGCTTCATTACAATGACGAGTATCTCAACCGCCTTCTAAAAAGAAGCCATGGCCTGACAATCAGTACATATGCCCGCAACGTCCGTCTTAACCGAGCTAAGGAGCTGCTAATGACTACAGATTTGACCGTCGCTGAAATCGCCCGCCTTTTGGATTTTTCTTCGGAAAACTACTTCTACCACTTTTTTAGTAAAGTGGTCGGGATTTCTCCCAAAAAATACCGTGAAGCTCACAGCAAGTCCTCTTAAGATACCCGTCCTTTTAGAATTCAATCCTTAAAAAAACTGCCTTGGTCGAAATTTACCAGGCAGTTTTTATGTCCAAGTCGATTTATGATAGGTGAAAGCGTTTGCCAAGTTGCTAAACTTTACTTTAGACAATATTTGGAGGTATTTTTATGAAAATTTCAAACGTATATATCAATCACATGATCGAACCGGTCGGATATGAATTAAAAGATCTTCGCGTAGAATTTGCCGTTGAAGCGGACAAATATTCTGCTGCGCAAAAGAAATTAGTTATCTATACAAACAGTAAGGAAGTTTATAATACAAACTGGCAGGATTATGACAGCAACTTCTTTACTCCTGACCTAAAGCTCGCGCCTCGGACCCGATACGATGTAGAAATTTTTGTGAAGACTGCCGATCAAGAAGCCAGTGCTCAAAGTTTCTTTGAAACAGGCAAAATGGCCGAAAAATACACCGGCAAGTGGCTTGGCAATGCTGACAAAGACATCCAAAACACGCTTTTTAAGAAGACTTTGACTTTCAACAAGCCTGTCAAAAAAGCCCGTCTGTATGCAACCGGCCTTGGCTTATATGAGGCTTATATCGATGGACAAAAAGTTGGTGCCGAATTTTTGACCCCAGGCTGCACTGACTATACCAAGTGGATTCAAGTCCAAACCTACGACGTAACAGATGCTTTGCAAGACAATGGGGAACACGAGCTCCTTTTCTCATTAGGTGACGGATGGTACAAAGGTATCATGGGCTTTGATGGCGGCAAGGAAAAGATTTACGGCGATCAGCAACGGATGTTGGCGGAAGTGCACGTTGATTTTGAGGATGGCACTTCAGCCATAATTAATTCAGATGAATCGTGGCTGACGACTTCCGGTCAAATCACCAAGTCATCCATCTATTATGGTGAAGACCTGGACGCAACCATCGTACCTGCGAACTGGCAAAAAGCCCAAGTCCTCGACTGCCCATATGATGTTTTATGTGATCGCTTGAGCATTCCCGTGGCCATTGAGCAGCGTCTGGCTGTCAAAGAAGTCATCACCACTCCTGCTGGAGAAACCGTTCTCGACTTTGGGCAAAATCATGCTGGCTTGATGGAATTCTTCAACCGTGAACCAAAGGGCACTGTTATCAAGCTCGAAGCCGGCGAAATCCTTCAAGACGGCAACTTCTACCGTGATAACCTTCGCAACGCCCGTGCGGCCTTCCAATTCACTTCTGATGGCAAAGAAGGCTGGGTTCGTCCACACTTCACTTACTTTGGCTATCGCTACCTGCGCGTAACTGGCAACAGCAAGCCAATCAACAAAAATGATTTCAGGGCTGCCGTTGTCTACTCTGTATCTGAGCAGACTGGTGATTTGAAGACTAACAATGAAAAGGTCAATCGCCTATTCCAAAACATCCAGTGGGGTCAGCGTTCCAACTTTGTCGACATTCCAACTGACTGTCCTCAGCGTGACGAACGTTTAGGCTGGACTGGGGATGCAGACATTTTCTCCAACACTGCGGCTTTAAACAGAAACGTCTTTGAATTTTTCAAGAAATACTCCCGTGACATGGCCGTTGAGCAAAAAGCGCATGACGGAATGCTGACAATGTATGCACCTGCCATGGGCGTTGACGACGGCGGTGCGGCTGTCTGGGGGGATGCGGCAACTATTGTCCCTTGGAACATGTATCAAGCCTATGGCGATCCAGCTATTCTTCGGCAAAACTATCAAGCTATGAAATCCTGGGTTGACTGGATCAGCAATTCCACCAAGACCCCTAATCTCTGGACCGGTGGTTTCCAGTTTGGCGACTGGATTGCCCTTGACGGTGAAAATCCTGCTCTGCCAACAGGAAAAACTGATGAAGACTTCATTGCCTCAGTCTATTACTTCTATTCATCCAAAATCGTCTCTAAGTCTGCAGCTATCTTAGGCAAAAAAGAAGATGCCAAAAAGTACGCTGACCAAGCAGCTGCTATCAAAGAGGCTATCCAGAAAGAATACATCACTGCTAACGGCCGTCTGGCGATCGATACTCAAACTGGTTACGCATTGGCCCTGTACTTTGGCCTCGTACCTGAGAACCAGTGTCAGCGCGTCGTGCACGATCTGGCTGTCCGTTTAGGCAAGGACAATGACCATCTGAAGACTGGTTTTGTTGGAACGCCATTTATCTGCCAAGTACTTTCCAAGTTCGGCAATCATAAGCTGGCCACAAAGATTTTCATGAATGAAGACTTCCCAAGTTGGCTTTACGCGGTCAACATGGGAGCTACTACCGTTTGGGAACGCTGGAACTCTGTTCAAGAAGATGGCACCATGAACCCGGATGGCATGAACTCCTTAAACCACTATTCAATCGGAGCGATTATGGAATGGGGCTACCGCTATCTCTTAGGGATTGCCGACCATACGCCGGGCTATAAGACTCTAATCTTCGCCCCTAATTATGACTACCGCTTGAAGAAAGTCTCCGGCTACTACACGTCAAGCTATGGCAAGTTCGCTGCTTCCTATCAAATTGAAACTGACGCAAAGCACACCATCCAGCTGTCCTTGACCGTGCCATTCGGACAAACCGTCAAGGTTCAGCTGCCGCGCAGTGAAAAGAACGGCGTCATTGTCAATGGTGAAAAGAAAGCTATCGGTCAGTTCACGCTAACTGCTGGCAGCTATGAAATTTCCTACGTACCTGATCAAGACTACATTGAGCGCTACACTGCAGAAACGCCAGTTGTGCAGATCATGGCTGACCCTAAGCTGGTAACGGAAATTTCGAAAGAAACAGATGTTTTAAGCTTCTTCAAGGATCCTAATAACTTGAACAATTTGGGCAAGATGTCTTTAGGCACGCTAGCTTCTATCCTGCCATTCATTAATATCGCGCCTGAGACATTGGCAAAAATCAACCATCTTCTTGAAAGCACGCCGCTTTTATCCGAACGCAAAGAACGCGGAAAGGATTAAACATCAAAAATGATTCCGTCATTCATGCGGAATCATTTTTTGTGCACACAAAAAAGACCCGAGCAACGCACCCGGGCCAAAGTTGTGAAAAGATAAATTAAGTATAAGAGCCAGACCCTAAGTCCTAAAACCTGGGGCTTTACGCCGGATGCCATGGTTGGCAAGTGCCGACGCCGATCAGGACCAGCAGGTAGGCGCTGTTCTTGATCGCTTCATAAAGTATTCTACAATACTTTCCGCGGCAATAATTTTCATCTGAGCGAAAAAAGCGGTCATTTTTGGCTTGTCTTATACAAAAAGAGAGCAGGATTTTTGGCAAAATATATAGTAAAATGCAAACAGCCTGAAACGCTTTTCAAATGGCTAAGGCCCCGCCAGGCCTTGTTTTTTCCCGCTTGATGGCTTACCATTAACTATTATCTGTACATATAAAGGGGAGTAAGAAAAAATGATCAAATGTCCAAACTGCTGGGCGGAGAATAAGCCCAACGCCAAGTTCTGCAAGAACTGCGGCGCGCCGCTGGGCGATGAAAGCAACGCGCCAGCCACAACTACAGCCACGACCATCATGGGGACCAGTACCCAGACTCAAGGCAGGAGCAAGAAAAAGGCCGTCTGGGGCATCAGTGCCGCGGTCGTCGTCTTGGCCTTGATTGGCCTCTACTTCGTGGGCCGGGCCAACTACAGCAAGGACAAGCAGCTGGCTGAAATCAGCACGGCCATGAAGAACACTAGCCAGGACCTGTCGCCCTACGTGACGACTGACGACTCCAGTTTCGAAGTCAGCTCAAACAGCGTCCTGCCGCTGCAGAAGTACTACCAGGCTCACCCTTCCCAAGCCAATAAGCTGATCAGCAGCTTCCAGAGTTCTGCCTACGTGCCGCACTCCAAGGACAAGATCTCCTTGGTCACGAGCGGACGCTACTTCTTGATCTATCCAAAATACAAGCTGATGGTCAAGACCTACAAGCCAACAGTCAAGACCAACATGCCTGGCGTTCTTTACGTTGATGGGACCAAGACCGCTAAGCTGGCCTCCGGAGCAACCAAACTGCCTTCAAGCTACATTTTTGGCAACTACAGCTTCAAGCTGGTCGGTCCGCAAAATGCTACCAAGACCGCTAAAGCGGCAGTTGACGGCAACACGACCGTGGACCTGACCCTGGACAGCAGTCAAGCAAGTCCAAGCGCTTCCGCCGCTAGTGCCGCCAGCTCAAGCAAGGCAAGCAAGGCAAGCTCCGCTTCCAGTGCCTCAGCTCATTCAAGCTCAAGATCAAGATCAAGCCGGCCAGCCGAGGGAACCAAGAATGACCTGTGGAGCAGCGACCAAAATGATGAGCTTGGCGATGACTTCGATGATGAGTCTGAAAACGATGACGCGCTTCAAGACCAGTCCTACGATTTCCATTACATGGGTGATGAATTCGACACCGTAACCAGCGGCAAGTTCCCAAATGCCTTCAAGAGCGCTACGGTAGGCGGCAGTCCGGTTTCCATGGGCTGGAGCTGGAGTTCCGACTCAACCTACGACTACCGCGTCGTTGCCGTCTTCAATGACGACGATGACGAAGTCACCTACGTCTTTGCCTTTGACAAGGCTAACCACCCTGTCGTCCTGGTCGACACTGGCGCCAACCACGATGCTGAGAACCACACCTACTCAGGCAGCGATGGCAAGCCAAACTTCAATGTCTCACAAAACCAAGCCGCAAAAGACGCCTTTAGTGACGCTATTAATGATTAAGACAGCAACGATATCAACAGAAAACAAATTAAAAAG
This sequence comes from Lactobacillus sp. 23-2, assembly GCF_044902225.1. Taxonomy (NCBI): domain Bacteria; kingdom Bacillati; phylum Bacillota; class Bacilli; order Lactobacillales; family Lactobacillaceae; genus Lactobacillus; species Lactobacillus sp. 23-2. Next base: position 11,795 of record NZ_JAOQBX010000034.1, read on the forward strand.
CAAGCCGACGATTGGTCAGCTTGCTTTTTGCTTGTTTTGAATATGGTTTTGCGAAATATATCAAAAATGTAGGTAAAAGTTTAGTCTAACGAGCAAAATCCACTAGTTCATCCGCATGCTCCCTTTCATCTAGTTCCTAAATACTCGTGCGTATCGAAGTATATTGCCGGTAGTATTCCAGAATATCAGGAGAAACTTGGGGATTGGTAACCAATTCATCGATGTCATACAGGTTGTAGAACTGGTAGAAGTCGCGGTGGTTAAACTTATACATGTCCGCGACGATGATCCGCCGCTGGGAATTTCGCAGGCCAATGCTCTGCGTCTGCCCTTCTTCGATGTCCGCGGTGAGCAAGGCCGCGTCGCTGATGCCATTGACGCCAACGAAAGCCTGGTCGTAGTTCATGGCATCCAATTCGTTGTTGGACAGGGCGCCGTAAAAAGTCCCGCTGACCCGGCGATAGGAACCGCCTACCAGAATCAGCTCGTAATTATGCGAGTTCTCCCGGGCTGCCTTAAAAACCGGCAGCGAATTGGTCACGATCCGCAAGTTCTCTTGTTTTAAGTCAGCGACCATAGTTTCCAAAGTGGTTCCGGGGCCAACATAGATCGTATCGCCGTCGTGTACCAGCGACGCAGCAATTTTAGCAATTTCCTGCTTCTCTTGGCTGTGAATGCCCCGCTTCTGCTGGAAGCTCTGCTCCACCCCGTCCTGGCTGGAAATGGCTTGGGCGCCGCCATGCAGGCGGATCACCTTGCCAGACTTGGACAACTCGTCTAAGTCGCGGCGGATCGTCATTTCTGAGACCTGCAGGCTTTTTGCTAAATCAGCGACCGAGATGAAGTTCTCCTCGGTAACCATCTTCATTATCTGATCAAGACGTTCTCTTTTTAACATACTATATGCCTCTTGATAGCAGATGTTTGGTTATGTTCACTAACAAACATAATATAACATCTGCAAACACTTTTTTCAACACTTTTTAACAAAACAAATTCATTTGCTTTTTGCAAGCTTTTCCACCGAGATGCCTGTGTTTCCACTGCTCTCTCCTATAATTCTAAAACAAATGTATGAAAAAGCTGACACCTTTTTGACAAATTCGAACAAAAAAGCGTCAGCCTTAACAATGAATTGTTTATTTTGGGCCAAAATTGGTCTAATTACCACTTAATAAAACGTAATCGACTGATGGATTCATTGTGACCGTTAAAATCATTTTTCTGCTTCTTTCTTGTGTTAGCTTTCGATTATTTTTGGATTGAACTAAGAATTTACTAATAGTCAAACTTCCAGCTGACGTGTCGGCGCCAAGTCTTACCTGGCTCAAGCGTAATTTCACGCAAGTCATTGCCCGGAGCAGGCGCGTTTTGGGCCTCTAAGGTCAAGCCACCATATTGCGGCAGGTACTTGACCAGCTTTTCCACCTTGCCAAAACTGTTGGCCGTATAAATGACGATTGCTGGCGCGTTCGTGCTCATCTTCATGGAAACCTTGCCATCGCTAGCCACAACTTTAGCAGCGGTCTTTTGCCCATTCAAAATAAATGGATGATCCAGCCCCTCACGCAAGGCAATCTGTGCATCCCCGCTCTTTAAGGCTTCCCCCATGCTCTTGCCCTTTCTGAAATCAAAAGCCGTGCCTTCAACTGACTCCATTCCGCCGACCGGCAGACCATCTTCCTTCACTGGCAGATAATAGTCCGCGTCAAGAAACAGCCTGGTCTGGTTGATCTCGGTCCCCAGGCCGTCCAGGCAAAAGTAAGTATGGTTGGTCGGGTTAAAAATTGTCAGCTTGTCTGAGTACGCCGTCAAATCATACAAAAGTTCACCAGAATTATTCAAAGTGTAAGTTGCCTCCAGCTGCAGGTTGCCGGGAAAGCCATTATGACCATCTGGATCAAGCAAACTGAAGTGAACGGAGACAAAGTCTTCCCCCCGCTCTGGTCTGAAGGACCAAACCTGCTGGTCGGTCCCAAAGCCGCCGTGAATGTGATTTTCGCCATCGTTGATTGGCAATTGGAGGATATGGTCACCGTTCTTCCACTGCCCGCGCCAGACCCGGCCCGCAATCCGGCCAACCGTCCCGCCTAAGAAATTGCGCTCTTTGCTATAATCCTCTGCTTGCTTTAAAGAAAGGATGACATGGCGCTTTGCCCCATCTACCGGAACAGCCACGTCTTCTAAAGTGGCCCCGTAGTTCAGTAGCTTGACAGACATGCCATGATCATTTTCCAGGACAAACTCGCAAAGGTCTCTCCCTTGAAGCCAGCCGTATTTTTTAAATGTTAGTCTCATATTTTTTGTTTCCTTTTTGGTCAAAAATGTTTACTTTTTGTTTGAAAGCGGTTAAAATGTTAACTGCAAACAAATTGTAACAAATAAGGACACAAAAATGAACACTGATTTTTTAAAAAATAATTTTGAACAGATTTTTAAGCAAAAAGCATCCGACCTCTTCTTCTCACCAGGCCGGATCAACATCATCGGTGAACACACCGACTACAACGGCGGCCACGTCTTTCCTTGTGCCATCAGCTTAGGGACCTATGCCGCTTACGGTCCCCGGGCAGATAAGAAAATTGCCGTCTGCTCCGGTAACATGGATGACGACCTGGTTATTTTCGAAATTGGCGACCGCGAGTTAGAAAATGACCCTGACCACAAGTGGATCAACTACTTCAAAGGCATGACCGCCTACGTACAAGACGAGACAAGTGAAATTGACCATGGCTTCAACCTCTATGTTTGGGGCAACCTGCCATACGGGGCTGGCCTGTCATCATCAGCCTCAATTGAAATGCTGGTTGGCCACGTTTTAACTGAAGAATACGGACTGGAAATCGATCCAGTCAAGCTGGCTCAGCTCGGCCAGAAGACCGAAAACGAATTTATCGGTCTCTCTTCCGGGATCATGGACCAGTTTGCCGTCAACATGTCCAAGAAAGACCAGGCTATCTTCCTTGACTGCGCGACTTTGCAGTATGACTACCTGCCACTGGACTTGGGCGACTACGAAATCATCATTATGTCCACCAACAAGAAGCATACCCTGGCTGACTCCGCCTACAATGACCGCGTCCGTGAATGCCAGGAAGCAACTTCCAAGCTGCAGGAAAAGCTCAGCATTGACCACTTGGGCGATATTGATGAAGAAACTTTTGACGAATACTCCTACTTGATCAATGACGAGACCCTGCTTAAGCGGGCCCGCCATGCCGTCTTTGAAAACCAAAGAACCATCAAGGCGACCAAGGCCATGGCAGACAAGGACTTAGACCAGCTGGGCCGTTTGATCAATGCCTCCCACGTTTCCCTGCACTTTGACTACGAAGTTACCGGCAAGGAACTGGACACCCTTGCTGAAAGCGCCTGGAAGCAAGACGGCTGCCTCTGCGCCAGAATGATCGGCGGCGGTTTTGGTGGCAGCGCCATCGCCATCGTCAAAGAAAACAAAGCCGCGGAATTCATGGAAAACGTTGGCAAGATCTACCAAGAAACCATTGGCTATGCCGCCAGCTTCTATGAAGCCAAGATCGTTGACGGAACCCACAAGCTGTAAGAACTAAGGAGACAAGAAAGCAAAATGCTGATTGAGAACTTCGTGCAAAAAATTATCGCTGCTAACGATTATCAAGAACTGGACCGGGTCTACCTCTTTAACCGGGTGCAGGCCTTGGTTGGCGACGGGGATGTTGACAGCGAGGCTGCTTCTGATGAAGAAGCCCTGCTGCAGCTGGTTGACCTGGCCGTTAAAAGAGGCAAGATTCCAGATGACGCGACCAGCCGGGAGATCCTGGCTGACCAGCTGGCCGATTTTTTAACCCCAGCCCCAAGCAAGGTCAACGAGCTTTTCTGGAACAAGTACGATGAAAACCCAAAGGCAGCCACGGACTGGTTCTACGATCTCTGTACCCACAACAACTACGTCAAGAAGACCGCGATCGCCAAGAACATCGTCTTCTCTGGCACCAGCTCCTATGGGCACCCGCTGGAAGTCACGATCAACCTCTCCAAGCCGGAAAAGGATCCTAAAGCCATTGCCGCCGCTGCCAAAAAGAAGGATACTGACTACCCGAAATGCGACCTCTGCCTGGAAAATGAAGGCTACTTAGGCGACTACGGGAAGAATGCCAGAAGCAACTTACGGATCATCCGCATGAATATCGGCGGGGAAAAATGGGGGATGCAGTACTCCCCTTATGCCTACTTCAACGAGCACTGCATCTTTTTGGACCAGATCCATGAGCCAATGGTTATCAACCAGCAGACTCTGATCTGCCTGCTGGAAATCGTTAAGATGTTCCCGCACTACATGGTTGGCTCAAATGCTGACCTGCCAATCGTTGGCGGCTCCCTTCTGTCACATGAGCACTACCAGGGCGGTGGCCACCGCTTCCCAATGATGAACGCGGCAATCAAGGAGGAGCTCACTTTTGCCGGCTACCCAGCAGTCCACGGCGGCATCGTCGACTGGCCAATGAGCGACATCCGCTTGATCAGCAAGGACATTGAATCCTTGATCGAGTTGGGCACCAAGATCATCAAGAAGTGGCAAAAATACAGCGATCCCGAATTGGGCATCGTCGCGGAAACGCATGACGTCCGCCACCACACGGTGACCCCAATTGCCCATAAGGATGGGGATGAATATGTCTTGGAGCTGGTCTTGCGCGACAACAACACTAGCGAGCAATACCCTCTGGGCATCTTCCACCCGCACCAGGACAAGTGGCACATCAAGAAGGAGAACATCGGCTTGATTGAAGTCATGGGCCGGGCCATCCTGCCAGGCCGCCTGAAGGACGAACTTGGCGAGGTTAAGAAATACCTGCTGGGCCAGGACAATCAAATCGCCGAGATCCATCTGCCGTGGGCTAAGCAGCTGCAAGCAAAGCACCCAGACATTAGCCAGCAAAACGTTGATGAAATCCTGCAGCATGAGCTGCTTGACGTCTTTGACCAAGTCCTCGCCGACGCTGGCGTCTACAAAGCCGATGAGGCAGGCGAGGCTGGCTGGCAAAAGTTTTTAGCCATGGTTGGCGCTGAAAATAATTAAGCCGGAAATTAAAAGGCATGAATCCAATTGCTTGGATTCATGCCTTTTTTGGCCGCGATTTTTGCATTTAGGCCTTAAACTTGCCCCAGTAGGCGCCGCCGTAGGCCCACTTCAAGTGGCTTGGCACGCCGATGTAGTGCAAGGAGTAAGTTCCGCCAGTATAAGAAACGGAGAAGCCGTAGTAGTCCCAGTCGCCATCATAATGACCGCCTTGGGTGTTCATCAAGTCGCCGGCGTGGGACCATTCCCCGTACTGGCTGAGCTGGCTGACCTTGGCCAGATTGGCGGCCCGGTAGCCAAAAACCATCGTCTTCAAGCCAAAGTAGATGTCCTTCTTCATGGCCGTCATGGTCACCAGCTTGCCATCCTTGAAGCCCGCCATGTCTTCAACGTAGTTGTAGTTGCCAGGCAGGCGCAGGCCGGCCTTGTTGCAGGCCCGGACGATTCCTGGCACGTAGTGGCCGGTCGCGATCGTCTTCTTGTTGGCCACGTATTCGGCCGCAATGTACTTGGCCAGCGTCTGGCTGCCCTTGCTGTACTTCCACTTGGGCAAGCCAATCTTGCCCCGGGCATCGTTGATGAGGCGCAGGGAGTAAGTTGCCAAGGTCTTGGCCTGGCCCGGCGTCACCTGGCCATTCTTCAGGGTCACGACGGTCTTGTTGTCCTTAGCCGACTCGCCTTGGCCCTTTTGGTCAAAAGTATTGGCCTTCATCCCCTTGACATTGATCTTGCGCCACTTCTTCAGCCAGGCAGCATTCTTCTTGTTCTTGAGCCACTTCTTCTGCTGGAACTTGGACATTTCTGAATACAGGTACGCCTTCTTCAGATTGGCCTTCGTGTAGCCCTTCGGCAGCGTGAAGCGGGCCTTGGAATAAGCAGCCGCTTGTGCTGGCGCTGCTTGCATGGCCGCGAAGCCCGCGCTGGCCAGCAAAGCGATCAAAGCCGTCTTGACGATTTTCTTCATTCGTTAAACCTCAGTTCTTCCAATCTTTCCTAATATTCCCTCGATTTTATTATAACGCGGGTATTCTTTCTACAACAAATTGCCTGTTTTTTGCAGAGAAAAAGCCCAAGCTTAAAGGCTTGGACTTTGCTCTAGATTATTAAGTTTTAGATCAGCTAATAAATTTTAGGCTTAGTACCAGCCGTTAGCTTCCCAGAAGGACTTGGCTGCAGTCCATGAGCCGTAGCGGCTTGCAACGTAGCTGTCGGCTGCGGCTTCTTGAGCTGCGGCTGAAGTGTTGCCGCCCAAGAGGCTGCGTGAAAGCTGGTACTTGCCGTAGTAGTTGCCGTTTGAGGCAGTGTATGAGCCACCGCTTTCCTTGTTGGCGATCCAAGCCTTGGCAGCTGATTCTGATGAAGAAGCTGATGAGCTTGAAGTCGTTGATGAAGCTGATGATGAGGTATTTGCGGCTGAGCTGTAGCTATTTGAGTAGTTAGAGCTGGTATTTGCGTAGCTTGAAGCATTTGAGTTGTTGCTGTAACTGTAGCTTTGCGTGTTTGACGCAGCGTTTGACTTGTAGCTGTAGTTGTTGGCGCTGCTTGCAGTGCTGTTAGTCGTGTTTGATGAAGCGGCAGCATCGTGGGTGTACTTGGCCAAGATCCATTGACCAGCCCCGATCTTGTACCACTTGTGACCGGAAAGGTCCTTGGCAGTCTTTAAGACAGTCCATGAACTGCCGTCCTTGGCTGAACCGGTAACTTTGGCATTTTCGTAATTACTCCAGGTGGCAATTGATTGTCCATCAATGTAGTCAACGGTAACAGTTCCACCAACAGTGGCTGCGTCCGCTTGACCATTCGTGCCTAAGCTGATCGCTGCCACGCCAGTCAAAGCCAAGCCTGCAGCAAATACTGATTTAAGTACGTTAGATTTGATGTTCAAAAAAATTCTCCTTTGTGGCAGGGTCCTCTGGCCGCATCTGCGGTAGCGCCCTGCCGTAACTCGTATATGTCATTCCTGACAGTGAATATAGTAACAGGGGAAAGTTGCAAAATAATTCCAAGCAAGTGACGGGAGAGTTAAGAGAATGTTACAAAACCGGACTTTTTTGTAACATTTGCCAAAAAAAGCGGCCCCCTGCCTTACTTGCCCAAGTTTTTGGACGATTGGACCTAAAGTGACGTGAAAGGGCTTTTTTCTGGCGAAAATTGGGAAAATCTGCCCCTTTTTTCCTGATTTTTGGTCAAAAAAGGACCCGTTTCACCCATTTTTGACCCGCAATTGCCCTGAATTTTACTTTCTGTTACATGGCAGAAAAGCAAAAAAGAACACCAAGCAACGCTTGATGTTCTGCGATGGGTCGTCAGGGGATCGAACCCTGGACACCCGGATTAAGAGTCCGGTGCT
>NZ_JAOQBX010000035.1:0-18608 GCF_044902225.1 Lactobacillus sp. 23-2
AAAAATAACCCCCGGAAAGTACCCAACTACGGCTGATTTACTAAAAATGAGCCCCATAAAGTACCCAACTGCTGACATTTTGACAAAAGTGTTCACCCGACACCAAACAAAACCCTGCCACCGACCGTGACAGGGTTGTTGCTATACTAATATTTCAAGCCAACTTGTTCGACAGTTTCATCATTGTAAACGTAGACGGCACCCAGGCGCTGGTCGTTGACCCAGCCATTGATTGGCGCGCCCGCGAAGAAGCAGCGCTTGCACTCAATTTCGGCATCCACGGAATTCTTCGTGAAGGTCGTGACCCCGGCAACCTTGGTCTCAACCGGGTAGCCGGTCCGGGAGTCGATCAGGTGGTGGTACTTGTGCCCGTCAACTTCCAAATAGCGCTCATAAGTCCCGCTCGTTACCACGGAACATTCCGGAATCATGACGGCATCAATGTTCTCGCCCCGCGGCTTGATCGGGTCCTGCACGCCAACCGTCCACATGCCGTTCGCGCGCTTAGGACATGGGTTGACAAAAAGCACGTTGCCGCCCAGGTTGATAATTCCGGCTTCTACTCCATAAGCCCGCCACAAGTCACGGATCCGGTCGGCCGTCCAGCCCTTGGCGATCCCGCCCAGGTCCAGCTCCATGCCAGCCTTTTTCAAAAAGACGGAGTGGTCGTCGTCATTCAATTCCACCATCCAAGGGTTGATCAGGTCCATTTTTTCCTTGATCTCGCGCTCATCCGGCACCCGCGCGCCCTTGAAGCCAATAGACCACAGCTTGACCAAAGGCCCGATCAGGGCATTAAAGCCAAAATTCTCCCGGCTGGTCTCCACGGCCAGCTTGATCAAGCCGTAAACCGGACTGGAGACTTGGACCGGCTCCTTGCCAGCCGCGTCGTTGACCCGAGTCACTTCCGACAGGCCATAGCGGGCATCGTCCGGCTTGCGGTTGACCGTCAAAATGTCTTCAAAATGATCCACCAGATCGCAGGTCTGCTGCAGGATGCCTTCCGTGTCTTCCCGGGTCCCGAAAATCTGGAAAGTCATGTGGGTCCCCATGGCCTTGTGGGCCGCGGAAACCTGGTCGGTTGAAATATACTTGATAATCCCCATCGTTAATCCTCTTTTTCTCTAGCTGCTTTTTTCACTTACTTTTGCTATTCCAAATACAAGTCCCGCAGGCGCTCCTGCATCCCCGGACCCACGCCCAGCTGGTTGACGATAAAGTGGTCCAGGTCCCCGTACTTCTCCTGAATCAGCAGCAAGGCCGCGTCCAGGTACTCATTGTTGACCGTCCCCAGCGACCTTAAGTTGGCGCGGAAGATCAGGTTGTCGCCCCGCTCCACGCATTCGCGGTCCCGCCGGGCCCGGTAGTCGTTCAGCAGCGGCGCCGAAGCCAAATAGTCCTGCCGGATCGTCTCCAGATCCACGCCCAGAATATAAAGAATAAAGACCGTGGACATGCCGGTCCGGTCCTTGCCTTCTGAGCAATGGAAAATCGTGCCGCCCGTTTCCTGCTGGGCCAAAAAGGCCAGCAGATCATGAAAGGCCGCCTGGGAATGCGGACGCGAAACCATCTTCTGGTAGGAGCCGATCATATGGCGAAAGCCCGCCAAGGGCTTGGTCGCGTACATGTCAGCCAGGTCCTCAAAGCTGGCCCCCGCCTGGGTCTGGTCCCGGCTGCTGATCGGAATATGCACGGAGGCGATCCCGTCGACCAGCCGGTCCGGCCGCTTGACGCACTCCTGCGGCGAGCGCAGGTCAATAATCGTCTTGACCCCATAAGCGCGCAGAAAATCCGCGTCCTCCTGGCTCAATTTGGCCACGGTCCCGGTCCTGAGCAGGCGTCTTTTCTTGATCTTGCGTCCGGCATAGCCCACATACCCTCCCAGGTCGCGCGGGTTGCGGACGGTCTTCAGCGGCAGCAGGTCGACTGGCATGACAATCCCTCCTATTTTCCTTCTCTTGCTACTTTTTCGCTTAACTTCAAGCGAGTTCTTAGTCTTATCATAAGATAATTTGCCAAAAAGGCCAAAAGAAAACGGACAGCAGAGCCGCCCGTTTTCCCACTGAAATTCACTTTTGTCTTATCTCAGCCTTACGCTTACTTTGCTGCTTGCGAAACAAACTTGAAGAAAGCATCCATCACCTTATCCAATTGCTTGACGGAGCCTTCATCGACCAGTTCGCCGCTTTCCTTGTTAAAGCTGGAGAATGCCCGGCCGATCAACAATTCGTTGCCCGGCAGAACGTTGGCGCTCATGTCTGGGGAAAGCAGAATTTCCCGCAGGTCTTCTTGGGCACGTGAAGCACCTTGACCGCCAAGGGAAACGCCAACCACGCAGGCTGGCTTCATGTTCATGACGTCAGCGCCGGCGTGGGAGCCCAGCCATTCCAAAGCGCTCTTCAAAGCAGCTGGCACGGCGTGGTCGTATTCTGGCGTCGCGATGATGACCCCGTCAGCTTCCTTGACTTGCGCGCGCAAGGCAGCGACCTTGTCGTCGCCCTTGCCTTCCTTGTAGAAGGCTGGCAGGCCGTCAATTTCCACGACCTCGATGTCCGCCTTGTCGCCGTAACGCTTGGCGATGAACTTGCACAGCAGACGGTTGAATGAAAAGTCTGCGTTGGTACCGACAATTGCTAATAATTTCATTTCAAGCCTCCGCTCCTACTTCGTGATTTGGGCATACCAAGCGTCGACTTCTTCAAAGAAGTGGTCCAGGAACTTCACGGTCCCTTCCACCTTCAAGTCGCCGTTTTCGTCAAAGTCTTCCGGTGCCAGCCCCATCATGAATTCATCGTCGTTGAAGACCGTTGGGTGCAGGCCTGGAGACGCCAAAATCGTCTTCAGCTTGGTTTGTGAGCGCGCCCCGCCTTGGGCCAAAGGAGAGGTTGAAACGACAACCACTGGCTTCCCGTTGAAGGGATGCGTGTTGGTTGAGAGCCATTCCAAGGCGCTCTTCAAGGCGCTGGTAACTGAGTGCTGCTGTTCCGGCGACCCGATCAAGACCAAGTCAGCGTCAGCGACTTGCTGGCTGAGCTTGGCCACGTCCTCGGGGTCTTCCTGCCCTTCCTTGAACATCGGCAGGCCTCTGACGGTCGCGAATTCAAAATCATACTTGCCGGCAAAGTGCTTGGCGATGAACTTTAATAAAGTTTCATTGTAGGACTTTTCGGCGTTTGATCCGCTTAAAGCTAAAACTTTCATATAAACCACCTTTCAGATTTTCCATTACTTCCCCTATTATACCGAAAGATCCAAACGGTGATTACTGTTTTTTGTGAAAAAGTTGCAAGCATTGACAATTTTGCGAACTATTTAAGTTTTTTAAATCGTTCAAAAAGTGCAAAAAAGCCGTCGTTCCCGTTCTATCGCCAATGACAGCGGTTGCTCTTGCCTCGTTTTGGCAAATTGCCACGTCCTTTTCTTGAAAAGCGCCAGCAGCTTTCTGCGGCTTTTTTAAGACTTTGATCAAGCAATCACTAATCAAGCAGTGATTTCAGGAAAAAGGTCAAACAGGAATGCGGCTATTCGCTTGCCTTGTCCTGCAACTGCTTCAAATACTGGTTCAAGTGCTGGTCCAGGAGGTTGACGATGCTGTCCTGGTCATATTCCAGCAGCCCATCCACCAGCATGACGGCCATCCCGTTGACCAGGATCCAATTGAAACGGGTCAGACAGTCCAAGTCAGGCTCAGGCAAGTCTGGAAACTGCTCCTTGACCTTGTCTTTCCCAACCTTGATCAGGCAATCCTTGATCAGCTGATCGCCAAAGCGGCCCTTGACGAACAAGCTGGAAAACAGGCTCCGGTGGTGGCGGGCAAAATTCAGGTAGGACAAGTCTAGATCATAAACCGGCTGGCTCACGTAGACCTTCTGCAGGGTCTTTTCCTGCAAGTTGCTGGTGATCCGGTCCAGAACCTCCCGCCGCAGGCTGGTCATGTTCCTGAATTCCAGGTAGATTGGCTGGGTGGAAAAGTGGCCCTGCTTGGCGATGCTCCGGGCGGTCACGCTCTCCAAGCCGTCCTTCAGGGCCAGTTTATAGGCTATGTCCAATATTTTCTCACGATCAATTTCTTTTCTTCTTGCCATCCGACTGCTCCATCTATCCCCAAAATATCTTTTTTGCCACTTTCATATAAGCTGTAAATATTATTTCCTTATTTATCCCGTATTGGTGGCAACCAATAATGTGTGCTCTTATCGTTTATAAGAACCACTTATCATTTCTCGGGTTATATCTTAGCACAATTTTCAGGGCTCTAATCTCGGCCTTAGATATTTTTTAAACAATTTGCCTAAATGGGGTAAAATCTAGAGTATCAGCCCTTAGGGCGACGAAACAGCATGAGCAAGTTTATCAAAAAAGAAAGAAGGAAGCACAAATGACAGAAAAAGTCGGCAGATCCTCCTGCACCTCCATCTTGATCGGGAAGAAAGCCAGCAGCGACGGCAGCGTCATCGTTGGCCGCAATGAAGACTCCAGAACCGCCTGGCCCAAGCATCTGGCCTTCAACCAGCACCAGCTGGCCGATGAAGCGCCCGTCTTCAAGTCGCGCGCCAACAAGTTCCAGCTGACCCTGCCACAGGAAAGCTATGCCTACTCATCAACTCCGGAATGGACCAAGAAGTATGGCGTGTTTGAAGAAGACGGGATCAACGAATTCCACGTGGCCATGAGTGCCACCGAAAGTGCCTACAGCAATGAGCGGGTCCTGGCTATTGACCCCTTTAAGACTGAAGGCGGGATTTTGGAAGAAGCCATGGTAACCGTGGTCTTGCCATACGTCAAGACGGCCCGCGAGGGGGTCCGGCGCTTGGGCGAGATCGTGGAACGCCACGGGGCAGCTGAAGCCAACGGGATCCTGTTTGGCGACCGCGACGAGGCATGGTACATGGAAATCGGCTCTGGCCACCACTGGGTAGCCATCCGCATCCCTGACGACTCCTATGCCGTCGTTGCCAACCAATTGTCCATCCAGGAGATCGACTTCAGCGATCCAGACTCCTTCATGTTCTCCGCCGGCCTGGCAGACTTCGTCTATGACAACCGCCTGTGGCCGCGCGAAGCCAAGTTCAACTGGCGGGACATTTTTGGCACCAACAGCGAAAGCGACCTCCACTACAACACCCCGCGGGTCTGGTACGGGCAAAAGCTCCTGACCCCATCGCTTGTTCAAGAGCCGCAATCCTTTGAACTGCCATTTTTGCAAAAAGCCGACAAGCCGGTGACGATCGCGGACGCGGAAAAGGTCCTGGGCAGCCACTACAGCAACACCCCTTACGACCTGACCAGCAAGAAGAACGCCGGCCAGGCCACCTTCCGGCCAATTGGCGTCGCCACCACCCAGGAATCCCACCTCTTGCAGCTCAAGGGCGAGGAGATGTACCACTGGCTGGCCATGGGCGTGGCCTCCCAAAGCGTCTACATCCCCTTCTTCCCGCAAGGGACCAAGGTGCCATACATGTGGGGCAACGGGAAGGAAGAATACAGCCCGAACTCCGCCTACTGGATCTTCAAGCTGGCCAGCGTCCTGGTCGATCGCGACTGGGGCAAGTACGGCAACGACCTAGCCAACGCCCAGGCTGAAGCCAAGCAAAAGGTCAGCCAATTGCGGCATGAATACGAGCAAAAGCTGCACCAGGCCCAAGAGCCGGCAGCCGTAGCCGCGGTCGCGGACGAAGCCAACGCCAAGATGGCCAAGGCGACGACTGACATCTACAACAAGCTGATCAGCCACCTGATTACCGCCCAAACCGGTGATTCACCGCTGCGCTTCCAGATGGATCCTAACTTGTAGGATAAGAAATGAGTCTGGGGAAAAATCTAACGAATAAAAAAGGCTTCTAGAAGTGTAAAACTTCTGGAAGCCTTTTTTATGATCACAGCAAACCGATTTTTCCTACATTCGATTGCCCACGCTCATCTAGATTAGATGAGCGTCCTAAGTCAATGTCTTAACTTAATGATATTGAGTTTTTCCCAGACTCATTTTTCATATTTCAGCTGAGGTAGCTGATGGTCTGGACCGTCCGCTTGGCGTTGATCTCCCTGAAGAAGACCGGCACCGAGATCCCCTTGAGGATCCGGCTGTTGGTATAGGTCACGATCACCGTATCGTCATAGCCGAGCCCCCGGAGCAGCTTGCGGTTCATGGTCGCCAATAGCTGGCCCTTTTTGACTTCCTGGCCAGCTTCAACCAGAATGTCGCAGCCGCCGCCGCCCAATTCCACCGTGTTTAAACCCAAGTGGATCAGCAAGTCCAGCCCCTCCTTGGTCCGGATGCCGATCTCATGGTTGGTCGGAAAGAGGGAGGTCACCGTCCCGTTTAGGGGCGCGTAGATCAAGTCGCTGGACGGCCGGACCGCGAAGCCCTCGCCCAGACTCTTGCTGGCAAAAATCTCATCATTGACGTCCTCGAGCGGGAACAGCCTGCCCTGGACCGGAGCCAGAACCTTGCTCAGCCGGGCCCTGCTCTTTAGCAAATCAAAAATTCTAAACATAAATCAACCTCAAAATGATATTCAGACTAAAATATGTAAGCGCAATCATCAATATCTAGTTTATCATCTTAATGATAGATTTACTATTGTTTTGATGATAGATTTACTATTATTTTTAATGGATATTTTCCAAAGTCAATTCACCGCCAAAAGCTTCCAAGCGGTCAACTTCATCCAGGTTGATCTGGCCTGCAAAAGTCTCGTACTTGCCAGACGGGTATTGCTCAAAGCTTAAGGCATCCCCCTCCTTGCTCTTCAAGACGCCATAGTCTGCTTCTTGCTCATCTTTCATGACAAAGGACACGACTTGCCCGGCAACTAATTGCCAGAAGTCCTGCATCTGCTTGATTTTTGCCGCTTTACTCTGGACTTTAAAGGGATCTTCTAATCTTTTTTCCTTAAGCTGGCGCCGGCAGCGGCTGATATCTTGCAAATATTCTGACTGCTCGATCACTCTGTCAACTGCCGTCTTTTTAACTAGCAGCAATGAGTCATCCCGGCCAATTTCGTCGGCGGTCAAATACAAACTGAAGTCGTCATCAGCACACAAGCGCCGGCCAACCGCGAATGAATCAGGATCTTCTTTCAGATGAACTTCGCACAGATTTTCAGTCGCTGACTCTGAAGAAAAATCCTTCTTAAACTTAGGATTGTCCAGCAGCCATTCACCTGAAAAAGCGGCTAGCCGCCGAAGTTGACTGACAGCAACCACTCCTGCAAAAGGCTGGTATTTGCCAGAAGGATATGCCGCAAAATTAACTTGCCCGGCAGAAATTTCATCAATATAGCCCCATTGCTGGTAATCTTCGCCTTCCAGGCCAAAATAAACAACCTGTCCAGGCAGCAAATCCATCAAGCTTTCAACTGACTTAATCACGCTAACTTTGTCTTCCAGCTTGAAAGGATCTGCCAGGCCTTTTTGCACAAGCAGGTCCCGCCGGCGCTTGATCTCTTTCAAATAATCTGATTGATCCAGGAGCCGCGTGACCGCTGACTTTCTGATCAATAGCAAGGAATCATCCCGGCCCAGCTCATCCAAAGTCAAGTAGAGCTGCCAAGCCTGTTCTTCAAACAACAAGCGACCAACTTCGAAGCTGTCATCATCAGCACCAGTATAGATTTCGTATAACTTTTCCATCCCTATCGACCTCGTTTTCTCTATCCCATATTTTTTCTACAATTATTAGCATACTCGCTTTCAGCCGAAAAAGGATGAAAAACTCAAATCCGGTCGCTTTTCTGCGCATCCGGTCAAAAATTAAGTGATGACAGAACTTTTCGGGAATTCAAGTACCCGGCTCCCCCAAACCCGCGCGCCGCATCTCCAAAAAGAAAAAGTGTTGAGCAACTACTCAGCCGAGTAGCCGTTCAACACTTTTTTCAGATTATTTTCTTTGCGTCAGCTGGCCGTCCATCATGTCATAGATGTGGTCAGCGTATTTTTCCAGCCGCGGGTCGTGGGTGACCAAAATGATCGCCTTCCCGTGGTCCTTGGCCAGCTTCTTAAACAAGCGGCCAACTTCTTCTACCCGCTCACTGTCCAAAGATGCCGTTGGCTCATCGGCCAGCAAAATCTTCGGGTTGGCGTACATGGCCCGGGCGATTGCCACCCGCTGCTTCTGCCCGCCTGACAGGTTTTCGGGGTACTTTTTGACCAGGTTCTCAATCCCCAGGTCAGCCAGCAGGTCGGTCAATTCTTCCTTGCTCAAGTTTCCGCTCTTCTTGACCTTGTCCACCAGCTGGAACTGCTCATTCACCGTCAAATACGGCACCAAGTTGTAGGCTTGCAAAACAAAGCCCAGCTTGTTCAAGCGCAGGCGGCTGCGGTCCTTTTCCTTCAGCTGGCTGATGTCCTGGCCGTCGATTTCCACCTGCCCGCTGGTGGCGCTTTGCAAAGCGCCCATAATCGTCAGCAGGGTGCTCTTCCCGGCCCCACTTGGTCCCATCAACAGAACCACGTTGCCAGTGTCGGCGCTAAAGTCGACCCCGCGCAGGGCAACCGTTGCCGCATCCCCTTGCCCGTAAACTTTCTTCACGTTCTTGATTTCAATCGCTGCCATCTTAGCCTCCAATTGCCTGTACCGGGTCAATCTTCAAAATCGTTCTGACTGGGTTAAGCCCGCCCAGCAGAGCCATTACCAACATCCCGCCAATTGCCGCGGCAAAAATTTCCGGCGTAAAGGCCATCGGCGCTGATGCCGGCATCGCGGCCGCCGTGCCCCAGATGGCCAAGAGGGCCAAGACCAAGGCGCTCGTTACCAAAAGCAGGCTCTGGCTGACCGTGGCCCAGATCAAAGTCTTGGCCGGCACGCCCTGCGCCCGCAATACCGCGTAGTTCGGCAATTTCTGGATGGTCAGAATGTACAAGAAGACTGCCACGATTACCAGGGAAATAATGAACATAAAGGCAATCATCAATTCAAAAGTCAAATTCTGTTCAGAGTAGCCCGGCAGCTTCTGGATGAACTTGTTGACTGGGTAAGACTTGAAGTGCTTGTCCTTGACGGAGAGCTTGCGCTGGGAAATGATCCCGGAAGCCTCAATCCCTGGCGCCACGTTCTTCAATTCCTTCCATGCTGGCAAAAAGCCATACATGATCGGCTCAATGTTGATCTTGGCATCCTTGACGAAGCCCACGATCTTGTACTTGTGGTCTGACCCGTTCAAGGTCACCTTGTCGCCCAGCTTATAGCCCTTGTCCTTAAAGCGGCTGTCAGCCGTGACCTCGTACTTGCTTTTAGCCCGGCGGCCAGCGATTAAGTCCTGGTCCTTGTAGATGAACTCACCCTTCTTAACCCCCAGGTACTGGGCGTTGATCCCGGTCTTGCCCTTCTTCTTGGCCACTACCTGCAGTTCGCCGACTACGGCTTCCTTGCCGGTCAGGTCGACCTTCTTCAAGTCGTCCTTGGTCAAAACTGAGCTGTTCATGGACAGGTTGGCGCTCTTGTTCAAGACCACGCTCTTGGTCTGCCAGCTCTCAAGCGCCACCGTGTTTTCCCGGGCCAGGCCGTAGGCCAGTCCCCAGGTCGCCAGAATCATATAGGCGATCAAAAAAATCATAAAGACGATCAGGCCATAGCGCTTCTTCTCATGCTTGATCTCTTTTAAAGCTAAAAACATAGTTTTTCCTTTCACTTGCCTACTCGATCAGGGCCAAAGCCTCCTTGAGCCGCTTGAGGTACTCATCGGCATGGTCCGGGTCGAGCAGGGCACATCTGATTGTCTCGTGGGAAAAAAGCATGGCCGCCCACATCTTCGCCGGAAGCTTGCGCTGGCAGCGCAGGGACGCCGGCTGCTTCTCCTTGACCGCGGCCTCATTGGCCACGTAGTGCATCCGGGCCAGGTCGTAGTACTCGCTGTCCTTGACCTGCTTGAGGAAGTCCCAGGTTGCCCGGTAGATCTCTTCGCCGTCAAAAGACTTCGGCGAAAAGCCCGCGTGCAGGTGGACCAGCGCCGTCTTCAACGTGTAGGCGTAGGCATCCGGCAAGCCGTCAAAGTACTTGTAGAAGGCCCCACGGGCAATGCCCGCCTCCTTGACGATCCGCGCTACTTGCGCCCGCTCCAGGGGGTAGGCGGAAAACTCGTGCAGCAGGGCTTGGGTGACCCGCTCCTTCTTCTCGGCTTTCAGGTTTTCAAACGTTGCTTTGACCATTGCTTTTTTCTGTCTCCTTCGGTGACACCGTGTCACCTCTCACTTATCTACTTTACCACAAAGTGACACCGTGTCAATCTTTCTTTTTAGCTTTCTGAAAAAATTATACTAGAAGCGTCCCGATCCTGGCGCCTTCATAAAAATCTGCCAAAAAAAGACCAAAAGATCATATCTTGGTCTCTTGGTCTTCATAATTACTTGCCTTCCAGAGGGAAGATCTTGTCAGGGTTGATGACGCCGTTTGGATCAAGCAGCTTCTTGACGCTTCTGAGCAAGTCAGTGTAGTCCTTGCCGTAGAAGTCGTCGAAGTAGCTTTCGCGGGCGTAGCCAACCCCGTGCTCACCGGAGATGTTCCCGTCAACGGCCTTGGCGGTCTTGTAGAGTTCGCTGATGACCGTGTCGCGGTTCTTGATGAATTCTTCATCAGTCATTTCGTCAGAGCAGATGTAGATGTGCAGGTTCCCGTCGCCGGCGTGGCCGAAGTTAGGGATCCGCATCCCCAGCTCGTCTTCCAGTTCCTGAATTCTTTCCAGCACGTCAGGGATCTTGTTGATTGGCACGGAAACGTCGACTTCGTCCATCTTTGGCGTTGACTTCTGAATTGCCAGCAAAAGCTGCTCACGGGCGCTCCAGATCAGCTTGGCCTGCTCGCTGCCGGCGTCAAGGACGACGATTTTGCCAGCCTTGAAGGCCGCGGTCGTCTTGGCGATTTGGTCCAGTTCCGCCTTGACTTCCCCTTCAGTGAAGGCGTCCAGGCCGATAATGATAAAGCCGTTCCCGTCCTTGACTGGGAATTCCTTGCCTGAGTAACTTTCCCACAGGTTCAAGACCTTGCGGCCCATGAATTCAACCGTGGTTGGCACCACGCCGGAAGCCAGGATGGCTGGCACGGACTTGATGGCGTCGTTCAAGCTTGGGAATGGAATCAAGGCATTGATGATGGTCTTGGCCCGCGGCATCAGCTTGACCGTAACTTCAGTCACCACGCCCAGGGTCCCTTCAGCACCGATCATCAGGTCCTTCATTGAGTAGCCTGAAGATGACTTGACTGACTTGGAGCCAAAGCGGTAGAGCTTGCCATCAGTCAAAACCACGCGCAAGGCCCGGATGTGCTCGCGGGTAACCCCGTACTTAACGGCCTTCAAGCCGCCGGCGTTGGTTGCCACGTTGCCCCCGATGGTTGCCCAGTGCATGGCTGGCGCTGGCACGTAGGTCAAAGGCTTGTCAGCTAGGAACTCCTCGATGTCCTTCAGGCGGATCCCAGCTTGGACGGTCATGGTCAGGCTTTCTGGCTCGTATTCCAGAATCTTGTTCATCTTGACCATGTCCAGGGAAATCCCGCCGTGAACGGTCAGGTTGGCCCCCATCAAGCCAGTGGAATTGCCGCGGGGCACCAAAGGCAGCTTGTGGTCGCTGGCGTACTTGACCACTTGTTGAACTTCTTCGTTGGTCGTTGGCTGGATGACCAGTTCAGGCATGGCCCGGACGGTCTTGAGCTGGTCGTGGTCCCAGTGCTCGGTGACTTCAGTCACGAAGCGGTCAGGGTCCGCGATCATGCAGCGCAGGTTTTCAATGTCGCTAGTGGTCAATTTGTTGTATTCCATACTTCTCACCTTACAGATTGCCAAAATTATATATTTTGGCTTCCTTTTTAAACAATTACTTACATATTAAAGATCCGATATCTATTAAATCATATTTGAAAACGCTGTCAATTTAATTATTTTTTGCACATAGGCAAAATTGGTCTAAGATCGCGCCAGTCCGTGAAAGGGCTTTATGGAAAATTTTTCTTTTCCCAGACTTTGTGAAATATTCCTTTAGTCCAGTTTTTTCTTTTTACTTGCATGCTGTTTTCTTATACAATAAAGCCATGTCATTTACAAAAGGAGACAATTCATGCTTAATCCGGATTTCGCAATCATCTTAAACTTCAAGCTGGCTGACCCAGAGATCGCGCCAAGCACGGCTGACGCCCTGGTCAAGCGGGCCCGGGACATTGGCGCCCGCTGCATCGCCAGCAACAGCCCGGCCGCCTTTGAGGCCGCCTGCGCCAAATACACGGTCAAGAACGTTCCAGCCATGACCGGGCAAAAATATGCCCCAGACACGGTCGTTGATGCCCTGGTGGCAGCCAGAAAGGCCGGCCAGCCGCTGGTCATCGACCTGGACGTCGCTGATGGCCTGCAAGAAGACGATCAAGCGGCACTGGCCGCTTTGAACAAGTGGATGCATAAGTTTGGCCACGTCGTCAACGAAGGGGCGCCATGCGCCTTAGAATGCGATCTGCAGGGGGCCTTTCTCTTAGAAAACCGACACGTCAGCTACCAGGACTACCTCTTCCTCCACGCGCCCGTTGCCGCCCAAGCCGTCGTTACCGGCCTTGAGCAAGCGCCCAACCGGGTTGAATGGGTTGACGGCCGGGCAGAGGTGCCCTTTGAGTTTGCGGCTGGCCAGCTGACCCTTGACCTGGCTGAAGCCAAGGACGATTTTGCCTGGCAGGTCGTCCGCATCCAGGGCCACCGGCCAGAAGATGACCTGGCAGATACCAAGTTTTAGACCTATTCATTTTTTCGACCAATCTCCTGCTTACTTTTTTAAAGCACCAAGTTTTCATAATCTTATAATTCGTGCTATACTAAACCCAATTTGGAGAGATAGATTGGAGTTAATATGCCTTCTCGAATGGATTATCACAAGAAAAACAAGCAAAACACCAAGCTTCTGATTGGTGGCGCTGCTGCCGTAATCCTGATCATCATCTTAGGGGTCTTCGGCTGGCAGCAAGCCAAGTCCCACAATGCCGCGGTCAACGCGGCCAACAAGAAGCAGGCTGCTTTTAACAAGACCCACTTCAACCCGAACGTCACCATTTATGGCGTCAAGGTCGGCAAGATGACGGTCGCTAGCGCGACTAAGGCCATCAATGCCAAAGCCTTGAACCAGGTAACCGATACGGACGGCAAGGTGACGGTCTCCCGCAACCCAAAGGTCGAGACCATTACCCAAGCCCAGGTCCAGAAGTACTTTGACAAGCAGCACACGACCTTGACCAACACCCAGCAATACACCTACGTCAACAAGGACATCGACGCGGGCAAGCAGGCCCTGAACAAGGTCCTGGCTGCCACGGTCACTTACAAGGTTGCTGGCAAGAGCTTCAAGCTGGACGCCAAGAAGTACGTCACCAAGGCTTCCTACTACAAGGGCGCCACGCACTTTGAGGACGTCAAGAAGCTGACGGCCAAGCTGGAAAAAATGGACAGCGAAGTCGGCACCTTGGACAAGAAGTTCAAGTTCAAGACGCCAACCGGCTCAACCGTTACCGTAACCAACAAGAGCTACGGCTGGGGCATCTACGTCAAGAGCGCTGAAGAGGCCATCTTGAAGGCTTACCAAGACGGCAAGTCCATCATTGACGGCAAGAACCATATCTATGGCAAGGGCTACACCACTGAAGGCCTGGGCTACGGCAAGGCCAACAACGGCTTGGGCCACAGCTACGTGGCGGTGTCAATTGCCAGCCAGAACCTGTGGGTGGTCAAGAACGGCAAGGTCGTCGTTTCGATTCCTGACGTCGTAACCGGGACCGCAAACAGCACTACTGGCGACGCTACCCCTAAGGGCGTCTGGTACATCTTCTACAAGCAGCGGGGCGTCACCCTGCGCGGGACCAACGACGACGGCTCAGCTTACGCGTCAAAGGTTTCCTACTGGATGCCGTTTACCTTGACTGGCTGCGGCCTCCACGACGCTTCCTGGCGGACCGACTGGTCAAGCACCGCTTACCTGGATGGCGGCTCACACGGCTGCGTCAACATCCGGCCAAGCGAAATCAAGTCTGTTTGGGACGCGGTTGACGTCCACATGCCAGTGGTCGTCTTCTAAGACGAAAATTGCATCATAAAAAGGATCTAGTCGCATTTGCGGCTAGGTCCTTTTTTGTGTTATTTGTTTCTGGTATTCTTCTTAATCCTTGTCAGCCAATTCCATCAGCCTTTGGACAGGCTCGCTCTCCTTGAGCTTTCTCTTGCCCTTCTCCATCAGGATTCCGGCCTGAACCCCCTTCAAGAACGGGGCTGACCGCTTCAAGGCTTGGCCGCCGGCATAGCCCACGGCGAGCAGAAGGGCAATTGTCTTTACATGCTTGACCCTCATCTTTCTCACCTGATTTCTAAAACCCTCCTGACCTTTTTTACACCTATATTGTAGCGCTTTCTTTGCTTGACAACAAAAAACTGTTCCCGGTTTTCACCAGAAACAGTTTTTCCAATTTATCTGCGCTTACTTCAAAGCAGCCTTAACGGCAGCGTTGACCGCGTCCTTTTCGGACTTGATCAAGTCAACCCGGGTAGCGATGACCTTGCGGTCCATCTTGATTTCCCGGTTCAAAAGCATGTCGCTTTCCTTGTCAGTAAAGAAGGCGTTGTATTCGTCGTAGCGTTCCTGGGTCTTGAAGACGCGGGAAATGACGGTGATGAAGGTCGCGAATTCCATGTCGCCGCCAACCGTCTTTTCCATCCAGGCCCATTCGTCTCTGATCCAGTTCCAGGCTAATTGTTCACCGGCCGGGTTGTTCAAGACGCCGCCGAACCAGCCGCGCAAGTCTTGCGGCTTAACGATTTCAGCGTTCTCGAACCAGGAGATGATCTTCTTCAGTTCGCCTTCGTCCTTGCTCTTCACGATTGCGGCTTCCAGGTCCATCTTGAATGATGGGTCGCTGGTTGCTTGGTAGAGACCAATCAGCTTGTCAGTCAATTCGCTTGAGCCGTAGTTTTCAACTTCGTTGATCAAAACGTAGGCTCGGATG
This sequence comes from Lactobacillus sp. 23-2, assembly GCF_044902225.1. Taxonomy (NCBI): domain Bacteria; kingdom Bacillati; phylum Bacillota; class Bacilli; order Lactobacillales; family Lactobacillaceae; genus Lactobacillus; species Lactobacillus sp. 23-2. The sequence continues at coordinate 14,960 of NZ_JAOQBX010000035.1, forward strand.
TCGGCTGACAGATCAGCCAGCTTGTCAGCGTATTTCAGGTAGATCTCGTGGGCCTGCTTTTCAGAATCAGCGTTGCGGCCGTAGAGGCTAGCTGACAAAACGTATGGCCGGGTTTGAATGTCTTCATCGCTTTCCCCTGCCTTTGGCAGCCAGCCTAAGCGGGCAACCTGGTCCTTGGACAGGTCGTTGTACAGGGCGCGCAGGTTCTTGTCGGCCTCGCTGCCTGCCGGGGCAAATTGACGCAGCTTGGCAGCCGTCGTGTACAGGGCATCGCTCACGATATGGCTTTCTGAGTTCTTGAAAAGTTCCAGAACTGGCACTACGTCAGCGTATGACACTTGCTTGCCTTCAGCCAAAAGGCGCAGGTCTTGCAGCAATTGCAATTGGGAAACTGGGTCCAAGTCCTTGGCTTCCTTCATGATGTCGTCCATCAAAGTCTGGTCGTACTTCACGATGAAGTGGGAGTTGTTGCCTACGTTCAAGCGCAGGGCGTGGCCGGCTTCTGCTCTAAGAGCTTCGTAGTCGCCCAGGTCAAGTTCGACGTCAGACATGATCTTTGGTGCCTTGAAGTTGGCGTTGAGCGGAATTTCCCACTTGCGGCCGACTTCCTTGCCTTCGCCGATGAAGAACTGCTTTTGGGTCAGCTTCAGGTGACCGTCTTCAACAAAGGCGTTGACGACTGGGTAGCCTGGCTGGTCCAGCCAAGTGTGCATGATTTCGCCGATGTTCAAGTCGGTTGCCGTTGACAAGGCATCCCACAGGTCATCGCCGGCAGCGTTGCCGAACTTGTGGTGGTCGAAGTAGTACTTCAGGCCCTTGCGCAAGGCTTCATCGCCCAAGAGTGAGCGGACCATGACCAGCATTCTTGACCCCTTGGCGTAGACGATGGCCCCGTCAAACAAGGCATCGATTTCGGCTGGGTCGTTGACTTCAACGTGCACTGACTGAACCCCGTCGGTCGCGTCCCGGGTCAAAGCCGCGGCAGCTTCGCTGGTTTGGAACATTTCCCAGATGTGCCAGTTTGGTTCCAAGTGGTCAACTGACAGGTATTCCATCATGTTGGCAAAGCTTTCGTTCAGCCACAGGTTGTCCCACCATTCCATGGTTACCAGGTCGCCGAACCATTGGTGAGCCAGTTCGTGGGTTACCACGGTCGCTACCAGCTTCTTCATTTCCAAAGTGGTGTTGGCTGGATCCAAAAGTAAGTAGGCTTCCCGGTAGGTTACCAGACCCCAGTTTTCCATGGCGCCGGCTGAGAAGTCAGGCAGGGCCAGTTGCAGTGATTGCGGCAATGGGTATGGAGTTTGGTAGAAGTCTTCGTAGAATTCGATGGCCCGCTTGGCGATGTCCAAGGAGAAGGTCAGTTCCTTTTCGCTGTGGGCTTGGGTTGAGTAGACCCCGATCAAGACGCCGCTCTTGGTGTGGGTCGTTACTGACCGCATTTCGCCGAAGGCAAAAGCAACCAGGTAGCTGGACATGCGGACGGTTTCCTTGAAGTAGTGCACGCCGTTTTCAACCCGTTCTTCCGGCATGTTGGCCAGGACGGTTTCGCCTTCATGTTCGTCGAACTTAAGGGCCAGGGAGAAAGTTGCCTTGGCTTCCGGCTCGTCAACGCATGGGAAGGCTTCCCGGGCAAAAGTAGTTTCAAACTGGGTCCCGATCAATTCCTTCTTAACCCCGTCAACTTGGTAGTAGGATGGGTAGATCCCCATCATCGTGTCCGTCAAAGGAGCTGAGTAGTCAATCGCGATCGTGGCTTGGCCAGTCTTGCCGGCTTCGATCTTGATCCCTTCAAAGTCATCGCCAAAGGTAAATGGGACGTCCTTGCCGTCGACAGTGACCTTGCTGATGGTCATGTATTTTTGGTGAACCAGGACAGTGTCTTCCTTGATGTCACCGTGGATGGTTGAAGTACCAGAGAATTTTCTAGCGGCCCGGTCGACATCGATGTACAGGTCGTAGTGGTCTGGGTGGAATGTTTCGTAAAAGCGTTTAACAGCCATGTGTTCCTCCTAACAAAAATTAACATTTGCAAATCTGCATTTGCGTTCATATACTCTCTTATTCTAGCAAAAAAGGCCCGCTGAATGACAACAAAATGGCTTTTGCCTGGCTGGCCCTGGCAGGATCTTTTTTCAAAGCAGACGCGCGGCTGGCAAAGCTTGAAATGACGCCATTTTTATGCAAAAACATCAGCGTTTGCCCTAGCAAATGCTGACAAACGCTGAAATATCTGCAGGAAACGCTGATAAAATAAAGGTTGTTCCGTTTAAAGATGGTACTTTATAGACAAGGAGCAAAACAATGAATCAAGAAGAAAGACGGCAAGAAATCAAGCGGCTCTTGCAAAGCCGCCACCAACTCTCCACTAGGGAACTGGCCCGGCACTTCGGAATTTCCTTTGACACCGCCCGCCGCGACATCCTCCACCTGACCCGGACCGGCCAGGCGGTCCGCGTCCATGGTGGGGTGATGGAACTGGCCAAGGATGACGTGCCAGCCTACCTGGCCCGCCAGCACATCCTGTCGCCAGTCAAGCTGGAGCTGGCCAAAGTGGCGGCCCACTTCGTCCACGCCGGCCAGTGCGACTTTATCGGCCCCTCCACCAGTCTGGAGCAGCTCTGCCGGCAGATTCAAGGCCGGGACCTGCACGTAGTCACGAATTCGATCGACAACGCCCTGGCCCTGCTGGCGCATCCCCTGCCCCGGGCGACCCTGCTGGGCGGCACCTTGGAAAAGCGCAACCGCTACACCTACTCCGCGACAGCCTTGACCCAGGTCAGCCAGCTGCGCTTCAACACGGCCTTCATCGGCTGCGTCAGAGTCGACCCGGACGGGGTCTACCTCAGCGAAGAGGAAGACGCCAACCTGATCCGGATGGCCGTGGCCCGGGCGCGCACGGTCGTGCTTTTAGCCGAAAAATACAAGTTTTCTTCCCAGCTCACTGCTCCTTATCTTGTTGCCCCACTGGAGCAAATCGACGTCGTCATCACTGATGAGCCGATGGATCCACAAACGCGTCAGGGCTTTAAAAAGACCGTTCAAGTTTTGAGCATCTCCAAATAGGAGGACAGTACCATGTTTAAGCGGAAGTTCATGCAGCTTTTTGTCAAAAAGAACCAGCAAAAAGAAGAAATTACGGAAAAGACCGGAAAACTCCTCAAAAGCTTCTATAACAGCTTCTTTTCCGATATTTTCAATGAGATGAACATTGACCGCTACCGGCCCATCCGTGACGCGACCGGCATGGTGATCAACAAGTTCACGGCCAACGACCACCCACTGGCCTACGCGGGCAAGCTGGTCCTCTTTATCCAGGCCTACTTGGCCATGAACCAGTTCCACTTGACCAAAGAACAGCAACAGATGCTGCAGGAGCTGGCCGACCTGACCAAGCACGTCAATCTGAACTACGTCTACATCAGTCCCCTGGACTCGATGGACCAGTTCCTGCCGGCTTAAAGCTGGTTTTGCTATCGCGAAAGGCGACTGCAACTTTGGTGCAGCCGTCTTTTTGCGTTGCTGCGGGGGAGTGGTTTCGCGGTATTTGGCTTTGGCTGCGGTAAAAGTGGGGATGGTTTCGCGCGTTTTGCGTTTGGCTGCGGTAAAAGTGGGGATGGTTTCGCGCGTTTTGCGTTTGGCTGCGGTA
>NZ_JAOQBX010000035.1:18708-19060 GCF_044902225.1 Lactobacillus sp. 23-2
ATAACGGGGACCATTTTTGACAATTTGGCTTTGGCTACGTATAAAACGGGGATAACCATTGCCCTAAGCCCCGCTTTTTACTGAACCAAGTCGTTTTTGCAAGATTTGAGCCCCACTTTTTACTGAACCAAGCCGTTTTCGCGAAATTTGAGCCCCGCTTTTTACTGAACCAAACCGTTTTTGAAAAATTTGAGCCCCGCTTTTTACTGAACCAAGTCGTTTTTGCAAAAATCTGAGCCCCGCTTTTTACTGAACCAAGTCGTTTTCGAGAAATTGGAGCCCCGCTTTTTACTGAATCACGAAGATTCCCTGGGGGAGTGCTACAGTTTGAGACTTTGCGGGACTGAGTTCT